>CAYWHO010000065.1:10106-10614 GCA_964458195.1 uncultured Arenimonas sp. | reverse complement strand
CATCCCCGACAGCCAGCGCCGTCCGAACGTGAAGGGCCTCAAGGGTCCGCTCGGCTGCCTCACGCAGGCCCGCTACGGCATTACCTGGGGGCCGATCGGCGCGGCGATCTCCAGCTACACGACGGCGCTCGAATACGCCAAGACCCGCATCCTGTTCAACCGCCCGATCGCTGCGACCCAGGCCGTGCAGCTCAAGCTCGCCGACATGGCGCGCCGCATCACCATGGCGCAGTTGCTTTCGCTGCAGCTCGGTCGCCTGAAGGATGCCGGTACGATGCAGCCGGCCCAGGTGTCGATGGCCAAGTGGAACAACTGCCGCATGGCGCTGGACATCTCGCGCCAGGCGCGCGATATCCTCGGCGGCGCCGGCATCACCACCGAATACGCGCCGATCCGTCATGCCCTGAACCTCGAATCGGTCATCACTTACGAAGGCACCGAAACGGTGCACCAGCTGGTGATCGGCCGCGAAGTCACCGGCATCAACGCGTTCTGAGCGCGCCATGAC
>CAYWHO010000065.1:0-10096 GCA_964458195.1 uncultured Arenimonas sp. | reverse complement strand
CGGCGATCGGCCCGACGTTGGAGACGGAACGGCTGGTCCTGCGGGTTCCGCGGCGCGAGGATTTCGACGCCTACGCGGAAATGGTCGGCGACGAGGAAACGGCGAAGTTCATCGGCGGGCACGTGCCGCGCGCGGCCGCCTGGCGACGTTTCCTGTCGATGCCGGGCGCCTGGGTGCTGCAGGGCTATGCGATGTTCTCGATCATCGAGAAGGCGAGCGGCCGTTGCATCGGCCAGCTAGGTCCCTGGCAGCCGGAAGGCTGGCCGGGCACCGAAGTGGGTTGGGCGTTCCACAAGGACGCGCAGGGCAAGGGCTACGCGACCGAAGCAGGCCATGCGGCGATCGACTGGGCGTTCGAATCGCTGGGCTGGGACGAAGTGATCCATTCGATCCATCCGGAAAACCGCCCTTCGCAGGCCTTGGCCATGCGCCTCGGTTCGACGTTGCGCGGTCCGGGCAAGCTGCCGGCGCCTTTCGAAAACGAGCCGATCGAAATCTGGGCCCAGACGCGCGAGCAGTGGCAAGCGCGGCGCCGGGGCGGGCAGGGCGGATGATCACGATTTACGGCATGAAGGCTTCGGGCAACTGCTACAAACTGCAGTTGCTGCTTTCGCACCTGCGGCGCGAGCACCGTTGGGTCGAGATCGACAGCACGCGCGGCGAGACGCGCACGCCGGAGTATCTGGCCAAGAACCCGAACGGCAAGGTGCCGCTGCTCGAGCTCGAAGACGGTCGCCTGCTGGCCGAATCGAACGCCATCCTGTGCTACCTCGCCGAGGGCTCGAACTACCTGCCGTCGGACAGTTGGCAGCGCGCCCAGGCCCTGCAATGGCTGTTTTTCGAACAGTACAGTCACGAGCCCTACATCGCCGTTGCGCGCTTCGTCGCGAAATGGCTGCCTGCCGATCACCCGCGCCGGGCCGAGTTGCCGAAGCTGCGCGAGCGTGGCTACCAGGCGCTCGATGTGATGGAAAAACATCTGTCTGCGAACGCCTTCTTTTCGAATGCGGGCTACGGTGTCGCCGACATCGCCTTGTACGCCTATACCCACGAAGCGCCGATCGGCGGTTTCGACCTGTCCAGCTATCCGGCGGTGCAAGCCTGGTTGCGGCGCGTCGAAGCGCAGCCGGGTTTCGTCGCGCAAACCTACTGACTACACGAAAGAACACTTCATGTCCGCCGTAAGCCCCCTGATTCCTGCCCGCCAGAAAGACGTCAACCGCGCCAAGGTCTGCGACGAGAACTTCCTCGAGTTCGTGCGCGGCTGGAACGGGAAGGCGGAGCCGAAACCTTCGCCTGACGAACCGATCGTGGAGGGCAGCCGCTGCAGCGCCCGCGATTTCCGCGAACTGTTCGAGTCGCAGCTGATCAGCCGCCACCTCGACCTGATGGCGCGGGTTTTGCGCGTGCAGAACAAGGTTTTCTACACCATCGGTTCGAGCGGCCACGAAGGCAATGCGATGGTGGCGCGCCTGACCCGTCATACCGATCCGGCCTTCCTGCACTACCGTTCGGGCGGTTTCATGGCCGAGCGTTTCCGCAAGCTGCCCGGCATGGATCCGATCATGGATTCGGCGCTGAGTTTTGCCGCCAGCAAGGACGATCCGGCTTCCGGCGGCCGGCACAAGGTCTGGGGCAGCAAGCCGCTCTGGGTCCTGCCGCAGACCTCGACGATCGCCTCGCATCTGCCGAAGGCGCTGGGCACGGCCATGGCGATCGAGCAGGCGCGCCGCATCGGCCACGCGCTGCCGATCCCGGACGATTCGATCGCCATCTGCTCCTTCGGCGACGCGTCGAGCAACCATGCCACGGCGCAGACGGCTTTCAACACCGCGCAGTGGACGGCCTACCAGAAACTGCCGGCACCGGTGCTGTACGTTTGCGAGGACAACGGCATCGGCATTTCGGTGAAAACGCCGAACGGCTGGATCGCCAATAATTTCCGCCATCGCGACGGCCTCGACTATTTCTATGCGGATGGCCTCGATATCGTCGAGGGTTATGGCCAGGTCGAAGCGGCGATCGAGCATTGCCGTCGAACGCGCCGACCGACCTTCCTGCACCTGCGCACGACCCGCATCATGGGCCACGCCGGCACCGATTTCGAAATCGAATGGCGCAGCATCGAGGAGTTGATGGCGGTCGAGGCCAGCGATCCGCTGCTGCGCTCGGCCCAGGTCGCCCTGCAATCGGGACTGATGAGCCGCGACGAAGTGTTGGCCTTGTACGAGGCCACGCGCGCCAAGTGTTTCGCCGCCGCCGAAGACGCCGATCGCCGCCCGCGCCTGCAAACGCTCAAGGACGTCATGGCGCCGCTGGCGCCGTACACGCCGGACAAGGTGCAGGCCGAGGCGCGCCGCGCCGACTACGCGGAGAAGCGGCTCGCCGTGTTCGGCGACGAGTCGAAGCTGCCCGAGAAGCAACCGCCGCGGCACCTGGCCATCCAGATCAACAACGCCCTGCACGACCTGTTCTGCAAGTACCCGGAGTCCCTGCTGTTCGGCGAGGACGTGGCGCAGAAAGGCGGCGTCTATACGGTGACCAAGGGCTTGCACAAATCGTTCAAGGGCGCGCGCGTGTTCAACACGCTGCTCGACGAGACGATGATCCTCGGCCTCGCCCAGGGGTTCGCCAACCTGGGCATGCTGCCGTTGCCGGAGATCCAGTACCTGGCGTATTTCCACAACGCCTGCGACCAGATCCGCGGCGAGGCCTGCTCGTTGCAGTTCTTCTCCAACGGCCAATACCGCAATCCGATGGTGATGCGGGTGGCTTCGCTCGGTTACCAGCGCGGTTTCGGCGGGCATTTCCATAACGACAATTCGATCACTGCCTTGCGCGACATCCCGGGCCTGGTCGTGGGTTGCCCAAGCCGCGGCGATGATGCCGCGACCATGCTGCGTACGATGATGGCGCTGGCCAAGGTGGATGGCCGCGTCTGCGCCTATCTCGAGCCGATCGCCCTGTACATGACGAAAGACTTGTACGAGGCCGGCGACGGCCAGTGGCTGACGAGTTATCCGGCGCCGGACCAGGCGATGACGCTGGGCGAAGAACGCGTTTACAACGAGTCGGCCCGCGACCTGGTGATCTTCAGCTTCGGCAATGGCGTACCGATGAGCCTGCGGGCCGCGCGGACCATCCAGCAGCAACGCGGCTGGAAGGTGCGCGTTGTGGACCTGCGCTGGCTGCAGCCGCTCAACGCCGAAGCCATCGCCCGGCATGCCGGCGACTGCGCCCGTATCCTGGTGGTGGACGAAGGCCGGCGCAGCGCCGGTGTGGGCGAGGGCGTCATCACCGCGGTGGTCGAGGCCGGGCTGGGCGCGAAGCCGCTGGCCCGCGTCGTCGGCGCCGACACCTACACGCCGCTGGCGGGCGCGGCGTTCCTGGTCATCCCCTCGGACGCCGACATCGTCGCCATGGCCGGCACTTTGGCCTGAATCCGTTGAACCACTGGGGCAGTCAACGTCTATACTGAGCGCATGAGTCAATCCAGGCCGCAAACCATCCTGTTCGCCGATGTCAGCGGCAGCACGCGGCTATTCGAAACCAAGGGCGACGTCGAAGCCCGCCGGCTGATCGCCATGGTCCTCGATGCCTTGAGCCTGATCTGCCAGAGCCATGGCGGGCGGGTCATCAAGACCATCGGCGACGAGATCATGTGCACGATCCCGACCGCGCTCAGCGGCCTGCAGGCGGCATGCGAAATGCAACGGAAGATGGCGCGCGACATCCATTTCGTGCGCGAAAGCCTTGCCGTGCGTATCGGCCTGCACCACGGCGAAGCCCTGGACGAGAACGGCGACGTCTATGGCGATGCCGTGAACACGGCCGCCCGCATGGCCTCGCTGGCCAAGCGCGAACAGATCGTCACCACCGCGACCACCATGACCAATGTCGAGGGCAAGGCGCCCGAGACCCGCAGCCTGGGCAAGGCCCGGGTCAGCGGCAAGCTCTTCCCGATCGAGATCGTGGACGTCATCTGGCAGGAAGACACTTCCGGCATGACCACGGTGCAGAGCGCGGTCAAGCTGTTCGATACCCATACCGAAGCCGGCGGCACCCTGCGCCTTCGTCACAAGGGCCGCCTGATCGAGCTCAACGTCAATTCGCAGCCCTTCATGATGGGGCGCGAGGCCAGCAACGGGCTGGTGATCGAAGCCGACTGGGTCAGCCGCACGCACGCGCAGATCGAATACAAGCGCGGCCATTTCGTCATCGCCGACCGTTCGACCAACGCCACCTACGTGCGCATCGGCGAGGACGACGAGCAGCGCGTGCATCGCGACGAACTGCACCTGCGCAAATCCGGCACGATCAGCCTGGGCCAGGCTTCCGACGTCAACGCCGCCGAGCTGATCCGCTTCGAAGTCAGCTGATCGGCCGCCATCCGCTCAGAGCTGGATGGCTTCCTTCATCTTTTCCGGCCAGATGCGCGTGGCGATGTCGCCGAACAGCAGCATCAGGTAGTACAGGCCGGCGACGAATAGCGCACCCGGGATCTGCCAGAACGGCATGCCCACCTGCCGGTGCTTGGTCAGGATCTTGCGGAACGAACGCCACTCCCACTTCAGGAAACGGCGCAGGCTGTTGAACAGTGAAGCTTCGCCCGGCTTCTTGCTGGCCCGGCTGACGAGCAGGTCGTCGCGTCCCTGGGCGATGCCGCGCAGCAGGTAATGCTTCAGGCCGTTCGGTGCGGCGTGCGAAACCTGGGCGGCGGTATTGAGCGTGACGCCGATACCGTTTTCCTTCAGTTCCCAGGCCATCTGCGTGCAGGCGCCGCGCGCAGATCCGCCGAGCAGGCGATAGGGATGCGCGATGAAGCATTCGCGGCGGAACGCGACGTTGTTGGCGAAAAAATGCGAGGTCGTGCCGAGCTTTCGTTCCTTGCTGGGCAAGGGGAAGAACCAGGTCAGGGCGAAGGTGCGGCCGAGCAAACCCTCGGGATCGAGGAAGGTGTGGCCGGCCACGACCTGGCGACCGCCATCGGCCAGGGGCGCCATCAGGTTGACCAGCCAGCCCGGCTCGGGCACGACGTCGCTGTCGATGAACACCAGCCAGTCGCCCTTCGCGTGTTCGGCGCCGTAGTTCTTCTGCGCGTAGTAGCCGTCGACATCAGCGGCAAGCAGCCGCCACTCGTACCAGGGCGAGGGCGGCAGATGCGCCGTCAATATCCCTTCGATGACGCCGCGATCCAGGTTCTGCGGATCGAACAGCACGATGATCTCGAAGCGCGCGCGCAACAGCGTGGTGCCGGGCAGCAAATACCGTTCGGCCCCAGGCGTCTGCATTTCGGCGATCTGCGCGGACAAGGCGTCGAGCATCTGCCGGCAGCGATCCATTTCTGAAAGTTTGACGTTCTCCCATTCGATGACGACGGAAGCGAGCGGGAGATCGGGACTGGGATTCATGGACATGAGATGAGGGTTCAGGCCTGTGGCCGCGCTGCGACGAACCAGGGCAGGGTATGCAGGCGCAGCCAGGCCGCGATGTTCTTGCGATAGGAAAGCGAGCGCCGGTAGCAGTCCGCGGCCCGGGCCGAATCGCCGTGTTTCGCCCATTGTTTGGCAGCGCGGTACCAGCGCCGGGCGAGTTGCCGGTTCAGTTCGCGCGCGGGCAGGAAACGGGACAACGATTCCTTGTGCGCCAGGTCGTCGAAAACCTGGGCCCAGCGTTCCTCGTAGTTGCGGTAGCTGCGGCAAAGATGATCGCTGTCGCCGCTGGAATGGTTGCGCCCCATGCTGACCGCGGCGCCCGGTGCGTACAGCCAGGGCCCGAGCAGCGAGACGCGCACGAACAGGCAGGTGTCGTGGCCGGTCATGACCTGCTCGGGATAGCCGCCTGCCTGTTCGATGGCGTGGCGACGGAACATCGAGCAGGAGCCGATGCCGGCGCCATGCTGGTACATCCAGGCGACGGCATTGTCGGCGATGCCGGCCAGTTTGACGGCCTTGTGCGTGCCGCGCGCGAAATCGACCATGTCCTGGTCGCAGGAAACGGCGACCGCGTCCGGGCGCGAAACCAGTGCGGCGTGGCAGCGTTCGAGGAAATCCTCGGGCCAGGCGTCGTCGGAATCGAGGAAGGCCACCAGGCCCGCGTCCGGGACCAGGCGAAGGCCATGGTTGCGTGCGGCGGCTGCGCCCTGATTGGCCTGCTTGCGCAGGATCACCGGATAACCCGGCTGCGCCTCGCGGCGCCATTGTTCGATGCTCGATTCCAGGTCGTCGCTGGAGCCGTCGTCGATGACGACCAACGCGGCGGGTGCGAGCGTCTGCTTCGCGACCGACTGCAGCGTCGCGAATATCGTCCTGGCCCGGTTGTACACCGGGATCACGACTGCGATCGCGTGGTTTGCACTGACTGCCATCGGCAGCACCGCCCTGATTTTCCCCAGACGCAGTCTAGCCCAAAGCGCCTGAGTCCGAACGCGAACGACCCGGCCTGCCGACGTCGGCCCGGCGTGGAAGGCGGCGAGGGCTGGGGCGCGTTCGGCGGCGGATCAACCCTTGCCGCCGACCTCCACCGTCACGCCCTTGGCCTTGTCCGCGGGCTTGGCGCCGGGTTTGGCCGGCGCTGGCGGAGCGGCGGGCGCGGTCGCCCGTTGCGGCAGCGCCTGGTAACCGAACACGCCGCGCAACAGGCGCTCGCTGCCGGTGTATTCGCTGGTGTTGGCCGGCACGAACTGCGTGGTGCCCAGTTCCACCAGCACTTCGTTCAAGGAACTGTCGCGATGCAAGCGCAGCAGCGCATCGGCGACCTTCTTGCGCACGTCGGCCGGAACGGTCTGCGAGGCCGAAAAGGCGCGGGCGGCGAATTCGCGCGAGGTGAACAGCGGTACGAGGTTGGGATATTCGCGCGCGACGTAGTTCGGCACCATCGCGGCATCGGTCTCGCCGGAGAAAACCATCTCCACGCCATCGCGCCAGGTCGCGGCGGCGGAGTTGATTTCCGGTTGCGCGAGCGGATTCGAATAGAGCTCGCCGAGCAGCAGATAACCCATGCTCGGGGCCGACATGCTGACGATGCGGTCGCCGATCAGTCCGTTCACGCCGCTTTTTTCGCGTTGCGGATCGGCCAGCAGCACGAAGTTCGTCGCATCGGCCACCCGGGCGAGCGGCACGAATTTCTGCCGGTTGATGCGGTACTCGGTGAAGTGCGCTTCCTCGAAAGCGAAATCGACCTTCGCGTTCGTGCGCATGTCGCGCCAGTAGACGTGATAGTTGGCCGCGGGCTTGAGCAGGAAACGATGTCCGGTGGACTTGCTCAGATAGGCGAGCAGCGGCTTGTAGACCTGCTGGGCCTGCGCAGGCGGATAGATGGGTTCCACCGCCAGGTAGTAGTCGGCCGCCATGACCGGCGCGGCCAAACCAAAGGACAGAGCGACAGCGAGCGCGATATTCCTGTATTTCATGGCATCCCCCCTCCGTACGGCTTGGTATATCAGACAGCGCCGCTTTCGCCAAATTCCCTTGGCTGAGCGGTGACGGCCGTCACGCTGGCCGTGCCGCCGGCAGGGAAAGGCGTTGCAGCGGGCGCTCCCCGCACCACAAAGCGGCGTCGGCCTTGTCCAGCGCGGCCACGGCCAGGGCCTGCTCGCCGTCGGCGGTCGCGCAGACGATTTCGCCGATGGCCGGTCCGTTAGCTTCCGCCGCCACGGCGCCACCTGCCGCCAGCCCGGCGCCGGCGATGCGGATCAGTCCGCGCTTGGCCTGGCCCAGGTAATGGGTGCGGGCGACGATCTCCTGGCCCGGATAGCAGCCTTTTTTCAGGCTATAGGCCGAAAAACGACCGAGCGACAGCATCTGCGGCGTCCAGCTTTCGCGTTGGTCCGGCCCCAGGCGCGGGAAGCCCGATGCGATGTCGCGAGCTCGCCAGCTCTCGGACCAGGCCGGATCGGGCACTTCCTTAAGTGCGATGTCGGCAGGCAGCAACCAGATCGCGCGCGAGGGGTCCCCGTCCGTGAGTTCTAGACGCCACCCGGGTTCGGAGGCTGCGCGGGCTACCGCAAGGGCGCCCACCACGCGCCAGGAAGCGTCGCTGGCAAGTCTCAGCTTGCTGCGGAAGACATAACGTTGCAGCTGCGTTCGCAGCTCCTCGGCCGGGTAATCGGGCAGCACGAGCAGGAACCGCCGGTCGTCCGCGCGCAGCAGCGCGAACAGCGCAATGACCCGGCCCTTGGCATTCAACCAGCCGTTCCACTGCCATTGGCCGATGCCGAGGGCCGCGACGTCGTTCATGCACTGCGCCTGCAGGAAAGCGCCAGCGTCGGGGCCTTCCGCTTCCAGAACCGTGAACCCGTCGAGCAAGGCCAGGCCCGTCGGGCCGTTGTCAATCTTGTGAGGCATGGGGGGCGGGACTTAACATCCGCGTATGGATTCCAAGCTGCAGATGATAGGTCAAAGCCCCGTGGCGACCAGCGACGACCGGCCGACCGGAACCGGAGCCCGCCCCGAACTCCCCCCGCCGCCGCCCGAAATCGGTGGACGCGAGGGACCGGAGCCCACCCGTTTCGGCGACTGGGAAAAAAACGGCCGCTGCATCGACTTCTGAGGCGCTCGGCGTCTTCTTACCCACGTATCCCAGCGAGTTCCGCGCATGGCTGCTCCGCAACGCCCCTTGTCGCCTTTCATGATCGGGCCCTATTACCGGCCGCAGATCACCAGCGTGCTGTCGCTGACCCACCGCGCCACCGGCGTCGTGCTGGCGATCGGTGCCTTCGTGCTCGCAGCCTGGCTGCTCGCCGTGGCCGGCGGCAGCGATGGTTTCGCCTGCTTCACGGATTACGCCGGATCGCCGATCGGTCGCGTTGGCCTGTCCTTGTTCGCGATCGGGCTGGTCTATCACTTCCTCAACGGCATCCGCCATCTGCTCTGGGATGTGGGCTGGGGCTTCGAAATTCCCAAGGTCTATGCGACCGGTTACGCGTTGCTGGCGCTTTGGGTCGTGTTGAGCGGCGCCATCGTCTATGTCGGCTGGACGGCGGGAGGTGCGGCATGAACCTGCGCGATCCGCTCGCCAAGGCCCGCGGCTGGGGATCGGCCAAGGACGGTGTCGGTCACTGGTGGATTCAACGCCTCACCGCCGTCGCCTTGCTGCTGCTGAGCCCGTGGTTCGTCCTGCTCGCGCTCGGCCTGGTCGGCGCCGACCAGTTCACGGCGCGACAAACCCTGGCGCAGCCCCTGAATGCCTCCCTGCTGCTGGCCTTCGTGCTGTCGCTGTTCTGGCACGCGCAGCTCGGTCTGCAAGTGGTGATCGAGGATTACGTGCATGGGTGGCTGGAAGTGGCGATTCAGATCGCCGTCAAGTTCGCCTATGCCCTCGGCGCCATCGCATGCATCGTCGCGATCGGCCGCCTCGTCTTTTCCGCTTGAGCCCGACATGACCGCTGCCTACAAGATCACCGAACACAAGTACGACATGATCGTCGTCGGCGCCGGCGGCGCCGGCCTGCGCGCCACGTTCGGGCTGGCCGCGAAGGGCCTGGCGACCGCCTGCCTGACGAAAGTGTTCCCGACCCGCTCGCACACAGTTGCCGCGCAGGGCGGCATTTCCGCCGCGCTGGGCAACATGGGCGAGGACGACTGGCGCTACCACTTCTTCGACACCGTGAAGGGGTCGGACTGGCTGGGCGACCAGGACGCGATCGAGTACATGTGCCGCGAGGCCATCCCGGCCATCATCGAACTCGAACACCAGGGCGTGCCGTTCTCGCGCACCGAGGACGGCAAGATCTACCAGCGCCCGTTCGGCGGCATGACCACGCGTTATGGCGAAGGCCCGCCGGCACAACGCACCTGCGCCGCCGCCGATCGCACCGGCCACGCCATCCTGCATACGCTGTACCAGCAATCGCTCAAGCACGACGCGAAATTCTTCATCGAGTATTTCGCCCTCGACCTGATCATGGACGAGGAGGGCGCCTGCCGCGGCGTGCTCGCGCTGGACATGGCCGAGGGCACATTGCACCTGTTCCGTGCCCAGGGCGTGGTCCTGGCCACGGGCGGTTACGGCCGCGCCTATTTTTCCGCGACCTCGGCCCATACCTGCACCGGCGACGGCGGCGGCATGGCGCTGCGCGCCGGCCTGCCGCTGCAGG
>CAYWHO010000064.1:0-10662 GCA_964458195.1 uncultured Arenimonas sp. | reverse complement strand
CCACGCCCGCATCTGCGGGCGTCGTCGTTTACGGCGCAGGTAAACTGTCGCCTTTCCCGAATGGAATCCCCGTCATGACGCTTGCCGGAAAAGTGGTCGCCATCACCGGCGCCTTCGGTGCGCTGGGTTCGGCCGTGGTGCGCGCCGCGCTGGCCGAAGGCGCCACCGTGGCGGCCATCGATCGCACCCCCGAACCCCACGACCGTTCCATGTTGGGCAGCGCGCAAATCTACGGCGGCGTCGATCTCGGCGATGCGGCCGATGCCGACAGGACGCTGGCGACGATCGTCGCGCAACTCGGCGGCCTCGATGCGCTCGTCAACATCGCCGGCACCTTCCGTTGGGAAACCATCGGCGACGGCAGCCTCGACACCTGGGACTTCCTCTACCAGACCAACCTGCGCACGGCGGTGGCCGCGAGCAAGGCTGCCCTGCCCGCACTGATCGAACGCCGCGGGCGCATCGTCAACATCGGCGCCGCCGGCGCGGCACGCGGCGAGCTAGGCAAGGGCGCGTACGCGGCGTCGAAAGCCGGCGTCGCGCGCCTGACCGAATCGCTGGCCGAAGAACTGAAGGATCGCGGCGTCACCGTCAATGCGGTGCTGCCGAGCATCATCGACACGCCGGCCAATCGCGCCGACATGCCCAAGTCCGATTTCAGCCGCTGGGTGAAACCGGAACAACTGGCCGACGTGATCGTTTTCCTGCTGTCGGAGAAAGCGTCGGCCGTGAACGGTGCGCTGATCCCGGTGCTTGGCCGCGTCTGACCCCGGAGCCACGATGGATATCTTCAAGGTTTTCCGCATCGAAGCCGCGCATCGCCTGCCGAACGTGCCGGAAGGCCACAAGTGCGCGCGCCTGCACGGGCACTCCTTCGCGATCGAACTGCACGTCGGCGGCACGCCCGATCCGCACACCGGCTGGATCATGGATTTCTCCGAGATCAAGCAGGTCTTCCAGCCGTTGTACGACCGGCTCGACCATCATTACCTCAACGACGTGCCCGGTCTGGACAACCCGACCAGCGAGAATCTCGCGATCTGGATCTGGAACCGGCTCAAGCCGCAGTTGCCGGCGCTGAGCGAAGTGGTGGTGCACGAAACCTGCACCTCGGGTTGCCGCTATCGCGGCGAATGAAAACGGCGCCGTGAGGCGCCGTCTTCTTTTCGACATCGGCCGGATCAGGCCGTCGCAGGCTCGGCATCGCGCCGATCCCTGGCGTGGTTGCGCGCCAGGAACAGGTAAACCACCGGCACGACGAACAGCGTGAACACGGTGCCGATCGCCATACCGCCGACGATGACGTAACCGAGCTGGTTGCGCGCTTCGGCGCCGGCGCCGCTGGCGATGGCCAGCGGAATCGAGCCGAGCACCATCGCGCCGGTCGTCATCAGGATCGGACGCAGGCGCAGCGCCGCCGCTTCCAGCACCGCATCGCGCTTGCTGCGCCCCTGCTCTTGCAGCTGGTTGGCGAATTCGACGATCAGGATGCCGTGCTTGGAGATCAATCCGACCAGGGTCACCAGGCCGATCTGCGTGTACACGTTGAAGCTGCCGCCCATCAGTTTCAGCAGCAACAAGGCGCCGAAGAAAGCCAGCGGCACCGAGCCGAGCAGGATCACGAGAGGATCGACCCAGCTCTCGAACTGCGCCGCCAGCACCAGGTAGATGAACCCCAGGGCCAGGCCGAAGATCAGCAGGGCTTCGTTCGACGACTCGCGGAACTCGCGGCTCTGCCCCGACAGGTCGTAAGGCGAACCCGGCGCCACGTCGCGCAGGGCGGTTTCCATCCAGGTCAGGGCCTCGCCCATCGAATAACCCGGCGCCAGACCCGCGCTGACAGTGGCCGAACGCAGTTTGTTGAAGTGGTTGAGTTCCTTCGCGGCCACGGTCTCGTGCGCCTGCACGAGGTTCGACAACTGCACCATCTGGCCGTCGCCCGCACGCACGAAGATGTTGGACAAATCGCCCGGCGTGCGCCGGTCCACGTCCTGCACCTGCACGATCACATCGTACTGTTCCGATCCGCGCTTGAAGCGGGTCACGTTGCGACCGCCCAGCAGGGTCTCTAGCGTATGGCCGACGGTAGCCACGTCGCTGCCCACGGCCGCGACCTTGTCGCGATCGACATCGAGCTTGAGCTGCGGCTTGTCGAGCTTGAGGTCGGTATCCGGATTGATCAGCTTCGGATTCTCGCGCATCTTCGCCATCAGGCGGTTCACGGTCTGGCCGAGCTCTTCCCAGGTCCCCGTGCTCTGCACGACGAAGCTGACCGGTTGGCCCAGGAAGTCGTCGGAGCCCAGGGGTGGCGGCGTCTGCGTAAAGGCCATCACGCCGGGCACGGCGAAGAACATTTGTCCGCCGAGCGCATCGGAAATCTGCTTGGCCGACTGGTCGCGTTCATCCCAGTCCTTGAGCATGGTGAAGCCGATCGTCATCGTCACGTCGGGGAAGCCGACGATCTGGAACACGCGCTGCTGGTCCGGCAGACCCTTGAGCATGCCCTCGATCTGGCGCGCGTACTTGTCGGTGTACTCGACCGTCGAGCCCTGCGGCGCGATGCCCATCGCGATGATGAAGCCCTGGTCTTCCTGCGGCGCGGTCTCGCGCGGCAACGCCATGAACAGGCCGCCGGCTCCGACGAGGATGGCCACGGCAAAGCCGATGACGACGAAACGCAGGCGCAGGGCCATGCCCAGCAATCCGCGGTAGCCTTCGTCCAGCCGCTCGAGTACGTGCTCGCCGGCTTGGTAGAACCTGCCGTGGCCTTTGTCGGCGCTCAGCAGGCGCGAGCACATCATCGGCGACAGGGTCAGGGCGGTGAAGCCGGACACGACGACAGCGCCCGCCAGGGTCAAGGCGAATTCGACGAAGAGCTTGCCGGTCCGTCCGGTCGAGAAGGCCAGCGGCACGTACACCGCCGCCAGGGTCAGCGTCATCGCGACGATGGCGAAACCGATCTCCTTGCTGCCCTTGAGCGCTGCTTCAAAGGGCTTCATGCCTTCTTCGACATGGCGCACGATGTTTTCCAGCATCACGATCGCATCGTCCACCACCAGGCCGATCGCCAGCACGAAGGCCAGCAGGGTCAGGGTGTTGATGGTGAAGCCGAAGGCGTACATCAGGCCGAAGGCGCCGATGAGCGACACCGGGATCGTCACCAGCGGAATGAGGGTGGCGCGCCCGCTGCGCAGGAACAGGAAGATCACCAGCACCACCAGCAGCACCGCTTCGCCGACGGTCCAGTACACCTCGTCGATGGACTTGCTGATGAAGATGGTGGAGTCGTAGGCGATCTCGACCTTCATGCCCTCGGGCAATACCGCGGTGATCTGCGGCAGCATCGTTTCCAGCGCCTTGGAGATGTCGAGCGGATTGGCGACGGCCTGCTTGACGATGCCCAGCGGCACGGCGTTCTTGCCGTTGTAGCGCGCGCGGAAGCGCTCTTCCTGCTGACCCAACTCGACCTTGGCGACGTCGCGCAGGCGCACGAGCGTGCCGCCGACGTCGCCGAGGATCACGTTGCCGAACTGCTCGGGCGTCTTCAGGTCGGTTTCCGACAGCACGGTGAATTCGCGCTGGTTGCCCTCGACGCGACCGGCGGGAATCTCCACGTTCTGCTTGCGCAGGGCGTTCTCGACGTCGGCCGGCGTCAGGCCGTAGCCGGCCAGGCGCTGCGGATTCAACCAGATGCGCATCGCGTAGGTGCTCGAATACACCTGCGCCTGCGCCACGCCGGGAATCGTCTGCACCCGGTCCTTGACCAGGGTTTCGGCGTAGTCGGCGATCTCGACCTGCGAATGGCGGTCGGAGGAGAAGGCCAGGTAGATGATCGGCTGCTGATCGGCTTCCTGCTTCTGGATGATCGGTTCGTTGACTTCTTCCGGAAGATACTGCCGCGCCTGCGCCACGCGATCGCGCACGTCGGACGCGGCGCCGTCGGGATCGCGGTTCAGGCGGAAACGGATGGTGACCTGGCTCGACTGCTCGCGCGACACCGACTGCATGTATTCGATGCCTTCGACGCCGCTCAACGCATCCTCGATCGGCTGCGTGACCTGCGATTCGATCACCTGCGCGCTGGCGCCGGGGTAGGAGGTGCTGACCGTCACCACCGGCACATCGACGTTCGGGATTAGGCGCACCGGCAGGCGCGTGTACGCGATGATGCCGATCAGCACCACCACGAGGTTGACGACGATCGCAAGAACGGGCCTGCGGATCGAGATATCGGAAAGGACCATGGATCAGCCGCCCTGCGCTTTCGCCGGCGCCGCCTGCCCGGGCTGCCCGCCCATCGGCGCCACCGCGGCGCCGTCGAACATCATCGGCTTGGTCTGTCCGGCGGTGATCACTTCGTCGCCCGCTTTCAGGCCTTCGGTCACCTCGACCTGGCCCGGAATGCGACGCCCGGTCTTGATGACGGACTTCTTCGCCTTGCCGCCGACGACGGTATAGACGTAGCGCTGTTCGCCTTCCTGCATCAACGCCTGCTCGGGGATCATCAGGGCGGTGGCGTCCGCATCGCCGGTGGACAGGCTGAGGCGGGCGAACTGACCGGGCCGCAAGCGGTAGTCGGGGTTCGGCAATTGCGCGCGCATCTTCGCGCTGCGGCTGTTCGGGTCGATCACCGGATCGATGGCGACGACGCTGCCCTTGAACGATTCGCCGGCATAGGAATCGACCGCGATGCTGATCTCGCGCCCGCTCTGCAACTGCGCCAGCATCGTTTCCGGCACGCTGAAATCGACTTCGACCGGATCGAGGTTCACCAGCGTCAGCAGATCCTGGCCCGCGTTGACATAGTCGCCGACGCTGACCTGGCGCAGCCCGACCTGGCCGGCGAACGGCGCGCGCAGCTCCATCTTGGCGAGCATGGTGCGGGCCGAAGCCAGGCGCGCCTCGTCCACCGCCAGCTTGGCGCGCGTCAGGTCGAAATCGGATTGCGAAACGAGTTTGCGCCCGACCAACTCGCTGGCGCGCTTGAAAGCCACGCGACTGGTCTCGAGATTGACGCGGGCTTCGTTGGCCAGGGCTTGCAACGTGCTGGCGTCGAGCGCGAACAACAATTGCCCCTTGGCCACGCGCCCGCCTTCGGCGAATCCGATCTTGACGATCTTCCCCGCCACTTCCGGCCGCACTACCACCGACTCGTCCGCGCGCAGGCTGCCCACGGTTTCGAACCCGGTGCCGAGCGGAAGCATCTGGGCTTTGGCGGTTTCGACCGGCAAGGGCGGCGGCATCTGTTGCCCGCCGGCGGCCGCGCCGGCCGCGGGCTGCGACTTGTCGCCGCAGGCCGTCAAAGCAAGCACCAGCAAGGAAAGGACGAGAAGCTTACGACGCATGCAATACCCCGACGCGAAGCGTCATTGTTCGAACGGCAATCAGGCCGGCTAGTTTAACCATCGCGATCCGGATCGACCCCCTGCCGGAAGTCCCGCGGCCGGAACGCGACGTGCAGCGCGGCGCCCATCGCCTCGGGCGTTGCATGCTGCACGAAGCCGAGGCGAGCCAGGCAGGGCGAGTCCATCGCCGCTTCCAGCTTGTTGAAATACGCATCGGCGTGCTCAAGCCGGTCATCGGGCGAATTGCCTATCCAACCGCGCAGGCGAAAGCCATCGGCCAGGATCGCCCGCTCGCTCAGCCGCGCATGATTGATGCAGCCCAGGCGCAGGCCCACGACCAGCACGACCTCATCGATGCCCAGTGCGCGCGCGAGGTCGGCTTGATCGAGTTCGTCGGTCAGCGGAGCCAGCCAACCGCCGACGCCCTCGACCAGCACGAGGTGCGCCTGCGCGGCCAGGCCGGCGAACGCGGAAACCATCGGCGCCATTTCGATGCGCACGCCGGCGCGCTCCGCCGCGATCTGCGGCGCGGTCGCGTCCGGCAGGGCATAGGGATTGACCAAATCGTAATCCGGTCGGGGCTCGCTGGCCGCCTGCAACATCAGGGCGTCGTCGTTGCGCCAGCCCTGCGCCGTGGGCTGGCAGCCACTGGCGACCGGCTTCATGCCGACGGCGCGCAAACCTTCGTGCCGGAGCGCATGCAGCATCGCGACGGTGGCGATGGTTTTCCCGACGCCGGTGTCGGTGCCGGTGACGAACAGGCCGCGGCTCATGCGCGCGGCGCCGGATCGGCCAGGAATTTCCTGTGCGCGCGCACCATCATCAGGCCGGTGAAGCCCAGCAGGCCGTACACCATGCCCGGCAGGCCGAGCATCCAGGGCGGGATGCGCGCCGGCAAGGCGAACGCCAGGCCGATCGACAGCATGGCGATGGCGATGGTGTAGTGCCAACGCACGACTTCGGCTCGCGTCCAGGCGACCTCGTCCGGCGAAAGCGCCAGCCTGTCCGCACAGGCGAGGGCGTGCCGATACAAAGACGCCACGCACCAGGACATGGTGGCGAAGGCGATGCCGTAGATGACGAACATGCCGCGCAGATCGTCCAGCGTCTGCAGGTCAGCCGCCGCCGGCAACCAGCCGCGACTGATCCAGGCGAAGAAATTGCCGAAGAGGATCTTCAGCGGATAGACGTAGACCAGCACCAGGAAGACCAGCACCATGCTAAGGCGCTGGCTCTTGCCGTCGTCCAGACCGTAGCGCCGGCTCCAGGTCGCATGCGCGGACCAGAACAGCATGATCTGGGCGAAGCTCGCGGCGAAGGCTGGCACGCCCTTGAGCGCGTCGATCATCGCCGGAATGCTGGACGGGATCGCGTCGAGCGAGATCACCATCAAGGTGACCGCGAATGCGAACGCGGCGTCGACGAAGGCCTCCAGTCGCGTGACGGCGGCGCCTCGCTCGAGGAAGCCGTCCGGCGACCGCTTGGGCTCGGAGCTGGGGTTCATGGCGCCAGCTTAGCAGCCCGGGTCGCTGCTACACTGGCGCCCCCGAGAGGTTTCCATGTTCGCCAGCGCCACCCTCAGCGGCACCAAAGTCGAACAGTACGAGCAACTCGCCGACCAGGCGCGCGGCCTGCTGCATGGCGAGTCCGACCGCACGGCGAATGCGGCCAATCTGGCTTCGCTGGTTTTCCATGCGTTGCCTGGCCTCAATTGGGTCGGTTTCTATTTCTGGGACGGCCGGGAGCTGGTGGTCGGCCCCTTCCAGGGCCTGCCCGCCTGCGTGCGCATCGCCCTGGGCAAGGGCGTCTGCGGCACCGCCGCCAGCACGCGCAAGACCCAGCGCGTCGCCGATGTCGATGCGTTCCCGGGCCATATCCCCTGCGATTCCGCGTCGCGCTCCGAACTGGTGGTTCCCTTGTACCGCGGCGATGTGCTGATCGGTGTGTTCGATCTGGACAGCCCAGAGCTGGACCGTTTCGACGAAGACGATCAGCGAGGCCTGGAAAGGATCGCCGCCCTTTTCCTGGAGTCGCTGCCATGACGGCGAAGCTGCGCAATATCGGTCCGAAGAGCATGGCCTGGCTGCGCCAGACCGGCATCCGCACGCTGGAAGACCTGCAGGGCGTCGGCGCGCTCGCCGCATTCGTGCGCATCAAGCGCGCCGGCTTCAAGCCCAGCCTGAATCTGCTCTACGCACTGGAAGGCGCCCTGCTCGACTGCCATTGGCAGGAGATCCCGGAGGCGCGCCGCAGTGAGCTCGTGGTCGCCGCCGATGCCGCCGTCGCCTTGCTGCCGAAGGGGCGAGGCAAGGCGATGCCGGCGGCGGCGCCGGTCACCACGCGACAGGGCGAAAGCGAAGAGGCTGCGATGCCCGAACCCGATTTCGGTTTCGACGATCCGGATCGGCAGGAAGAACACGCCGCCGATTGAACAATCAGGGCGTTTGCCCGTGTTCGCAGGCCGTCGCGCCGCATCGCGAGGACTCGAACTGCAAGGTGACGTGGCCGATGTCGAAATCGTGCGCCAGCCGATGCGCCAGTCGCTCGCGCAGGGCGTCGTCGCCCGGGAAACCTTCGCGAAGCACGACATGCGCGGTCAGCGCCCGCGCATGGCTCGCCAGCGACCAGACATGCAGGTCGTGCAGACCCTCGATCTCCGGTGCTGAACACAACGCTGCCCGCACCGCCTCGACATCCAGGCCCTTGGGCGCACCCTCGAGCAGGATATTGATCGCATCGCGCAACAGCGACAGGGTGCGCGGCAACACCCACAGGCCGATCAATACCGCCAGCAACGGATCGATCAGTCGCCAGCCTGTCCAGTGCATCAGCACGGCGCCGGCGAGCACGGCCACCGATCCGAGCATGTCGCTCCAGACCTCGAGATAGGCACCACGCAGGTTCAGGCTTTCCTCGCTGCCCTCGCGCAGCAAGCGCATCGCCCACAGGTTAACGATCAGGCCCAGCAAGGCGACGATGCCCATGCCCAGGCTGTGCACGGGCGGCGGCGCGGCGAAGCGCGCGATCGCTGCCCACAGCACCCAGAGCGCCACGACGAAAAGCAGGCTGCCGTTGAACAGGGCGCCCAGCGCTTCGAGCCTGGCGTAGCCGTAGGTACGCCGCGCATCCGGCGGTCGTTGCGAGAGCCGTACGGCGAACAGGGCGACCGCGAGCGCGAGCGTGTCGGTGGCCATGTGGCCCGCGTCCGACAACAGGGCCAGGCTGTTGGACCACAGGCCCGCCGCAATTTCGACCAGCAGGAAAGCGCCCGTCAGATAGAGCGCGCGGCGCAGGGGTTTTTCGTGCCGGATCCGTCCCAATCCGTGATCGTGCGAATGGGATTGAGAATGATGCGGATGCGAATGGGCGTTCATGCGCTGCAGTTCCGTGCTCGTGCCCGCAGCCTAGCGGTTTGGCGCGCGCGGATACTATTGCAGCAACAATGTAACGCGCAGGCGCGCGGACGGACGCCCAACAAAACGAACGCCGCGGCAATCCGTTGCCGCGGAGCTCGAGCTTCAGGTCGACAAGAGTTCGACCATCTGCACGGCAGCTTCGCGCTTGCGTTTGGTTACGCGGCGCAAGGCGATCAGTACACGCGTCTCGAGGTCGTCGCGGGCGAAATCCTGCAACATGGCCGCATCGACGCGCGCATCTTCCTCGAGGTGGCTGGGACCGCGTCCCGTCGCCAGCCATTCGAAACAGGCATTGGTTTCATGGGCGATCTGGACCAGGTGGCTGACGCTGGGCGTTGTGCCCTGATCCTGCTCCCACTGGGTGACAGCGCTGCGCTGGATGCCAAGGCGGCGAGCCAGTTCCGACTGCGTCAGGGCCGCCTGGGTCCTGAGACGCCGAATACGCACCGAAATCGTGTTCATTCGTGGTGTTCCCCCTGAAACGGTCAGCAAAAGAAAGCAGTGCTGACAAGATATCCAGATCGCCAGGCAATTTGTTAAGAATCGCTTACTTGTCAGCAATACTATCATCATCTTGAATAGTAATACTTACCTCATGCGTCAACGGCAGGGGCGGAAAAGGGCGGGTCTTGCCGAAGGATAGTGATACTTAACGGCTTTTCTGCCTGTCCGCCGACAGACCGTCCAAAGGAGCAGAAAACGGGCTGGCCGGCCCCGCGCCAGGGCGCGAGAGCGTTCGCCGCGCTAACGCACGACCGCGTATTCGCGGGCGTCCTCGCGCCAGGGCGGCGTCGCGGCGATGACCGGCAGCACGTCTTCGACACGATCGACCAGCGACCACATCGTGGCGTGTTCGGGATTCATGAAACGCTCGGCGATCACCTGCTGCATGAAGGCCTGCAGCGGCGCGTAATAGTCGCGGGTATTGAGCAGGAGGATCGGATTGAAGTAGATGCCCAGGCGCTTGAGCGTGATCGCCTCGAACAATTCCTCCAGCGTGCCGCAGCCGCCCGGCAGCGCGACGACGGCATCCGAGCCGGTCAGCAGCTTGTGCTTGCGTTCGCGCATGTCCTCGACGAGATCGAGATGCGTCAATCCCGTGTGTCCCCATTCGAGATCGGCCATGAACTTCGGCAGGATGCCGATCACTTCGCCGCCGCGCGACAGCGCGCCATCGGCGACGGCGCCCATCAATCCCTGCGAGCCGCCGCCGTAAACGAGGCTGTGGCCGGCGTCGGCCAAGGCTTCGCCCAGCGAACGCGCCGCCTGCAGGAACTCGGGGGCGATGCGCGAACTCGACGCGGCATAGACGCAGATGCGCATGCTCTGGTCCGATCTAATAAATCGTCCAACCGGATATCGCAGAAACACCGAGTTTCCGCGTACCAGCAGGACGATTGGTCCTGAAAAGATGATCCAACTGGCCCATCTCATACCCCCATGTAGCTGACCGCCAGAACAATACTTGTTCCAACGGTTTTTGATTGCCAGACACGCCGTCCATGCGCACCAGCGTGCTGTACTTGTCAGCCGCCCTGAGGGGACGGTGCCATGTTCGGCATTCTACCCGCTCTGCATGAAAACCAGACGCTCTACAGTTGGTGCGGCCTCACGCACGCGCTGAACGGAGGTGTCTGCGCCCGAACGACGAGCACTCGCTTGTTCGGTGCGCCGTATGCAGCCCTGTGCCATGACTTTCCGTCGCGCCTCAACGCGCTGGACCGCTCGACCCGAGGCGTCTTGGGCAGTCCCCGCGACATCGCCCTCCGGAACACGCTGCTGGGCTACTACCTGGCGATCGTCCGCCGATCTCGGGCAGAACAAATCATCGGGCTGCTCCGAACCGGGACCATCCGCCATCTCAAGATGCTGCTGGGCATCACGGCAAGCCGGGTGGGCGG
>CAYWHO010000063.1:0-10689 GCA_964458195.1 uncultured Arenimonas sp. | reverse complement strand
CCAGGATCCAGGCTTCGGTCGGATAGGGCGAGGGCGCGCCGGTCAGCGGCTCGACGACCTTGAAATCGGTGACATGCTCGGCGCCCTGCCATTCGGCCGGATCGATGCGGCCATCCACCACGACCTGCGCGAACGCCGGCGCGGCCTGCGCCGCGAGCAAGGCCAGCAGCAGGGGATGCAGTCGCGGCAGGCGCCGGCGGGAGGAAAGAGAGCGCATCGTGAACCGCCGGCGGAAGTCAGTGACCGGACTAGGATGCGAGCCTTCGCCGGAAGGTTTAAGGGCCGCAAGTCATGGGTGGCGGTGCGGCGGCTGCGACTGCACCGCGCACAGCGCTTCGCGATCGGCGATCATCCGCCATGACTAATGGCCTACCCGATGCCCCCGCTACCGGCCGCAACCGCGAACCCATCCTGGCCGTGCTGCGCGAATATTTCGCCGATCGAACACGCGTGCTGGAGATCGGCAGCGGCACCGGGCAACATGCGGTGCACTTCGCCGCTGCGATGCCCTGGCTGCAATGGCAGACCAGCGACCTGCCCGACCGGCACGCGGCCATCACTGCATGGATTGCGGAAGCGAAGCTGCCGAACGTGTTGCCGCTGTTGGCGCTTGATGTCGATCGACCGGAGCAATGGCCTTCGCAACGTTTCGATGCGCTGTTCACGGCGAACACCCTGCACATCATGGGCTGGCCGCAGGTGCAGGCGCTGTTCGCGAACCTGCCGCGTGTGCTGATGCCCGAAGCCAGCGTGGTGATCTACGGGCCCTTCAATATCGGTGGCGAGTTCACCTCGCCCAGCAATGCGGCATTCGACGCGCAACTGCGCCCCGCCGATCCGCAGCGTGGTATCCGCGACCTCGAAGCGGTGCAGGCGCTGGCATCGGAGGCGGGACTGGGCTTCGTCGCGGACATCCCGATGCCGGCGAACAATCGTTGCCTGGTGTGGCAGCGGGGCTAGATGCGCTCAGCGCAGCGGCGTTCTCCCGGGAGCGCAGGATTCAGGGAAGCAGGCGCACGTAGACGGCCTTGCTCGATCCTTCGCCGCGTTCTTCGACCGCGAACAGCTTCGGGTTCTTCTTGAACAGATCGCTGAGTTTCTTGTGTCCGTACAGGCGCGAATCGAAACCGGGGTTGATCTTGTTGAGATAGCTTCCCACCGTACCCAGGTGCGCCCAGCCCTGATCGTCGTCGTTCTCCGAGATGGCTTGCTGCAACAGCTTCAGGGGCAGGGCGGCAGGCTTGGCCGTTGCCGGCGGCCCGGCCTTTTTTCCCGGGGCACCAGGCGTCGCGGTCGCCGGCACGGGGGGCGTTTCGGCGGCAGCCGGCCTGAGTACTTCGGTATAGATGAAGCGGTCGCAGGCCTGCACGAACGGATCGGGCGTCTTCTGTTCGCCGAATCCGTAGACGACCATGCCTGCTTCGCGCAGCCGCTGGGCCAGGCGAGTGAAATCGCTGTCACTCGACACCAGGCAGAAGCCATCCAGGCGGCCGCCGTACAGCAGGTCCATCGCGTCGATGATCAGCGAACTGTCGGTGGCGTTCTTGCCGCGCGTATAGGCGAACTGCTGCTGCGGCTGGATCGAATGCTTCAACAGCATCTCCTTCCATTGCCCCAGTTGCGGCGAGGTGAAGTCGCCATAGATGCGCTTCACCCCGGCGATGCCGAACTTCGCCACTTCCTCCAGCAGCTCGCCGATGACCGAAGGCTGCGCGTTGTCGGCGTCGATCAGCACCGCGAGGCGGGGCTGGGACGCGCCATTGTCCGGCTTGTCGTTCTTGTGGTTTGCCATGCCCTATCCTACGCCCGACCACAGGCGCCCGGTATTGCCTGAGCGCATGCGTCTCGAGCGGTCCCAATTTGCCGGCGGGCGGGCAGTTTTCCTACACGCCTTTCAGCCCGTTTCCCTTGAAACGGTCATGCGCTGGCCTTACCCTGCCGACAGCGTATCCGAGACCCGCCCATGCTCAGGCCCCGCCATCGGGAGAAATTGATCGAAGCTGCCGTGTTTTTCGCCGGAAACACCCGGCATTGCGGCAAGATCAAGCTGATCAAGCTTCTGTACCTGATGGATTTCGAACACTTTCGCCAGACCGGGCGCAGCGTGACCGGCCTGGAATATCGCGCCTTGCGAATGGGGCCCGTTCCGATGGACCTGTTCGAAGAATGGGAGGCGCTGCAACCCGATTTCGCGGAAGCCGTGGAAATCGTTCCCGAGCAGGTGTTTGACTACGTGCGCGACAGCGTCCGTCCACGGCGTGCGTTCGACGACAGTCATTTCAGTCCGCGTGAGCTGCAGATCATGCAGGCACTGGCATACAAGTTCCAGGACGAATACTCGCGGCCTCTGATCAACTACACGCATGCGGAGCTGGGTCCTTGGAGCGCCATCTGGGATTCCGGACGCGGCAACCTCCAACCCATTCCGTATCGGCTTGCGCTGGCGGAGGGCGATGCCAATCGCGTGGCCGTGCTTGAAGCGGCCGACGAGTACGACGGTCTGCAAGCAGCGTCCAGCCTCCCGCATTGACAGTGCGCCATGCAGGCGGGAGAGATCTATCGGATCGAGAACTTCTACGTCGACACGGCCAGCGGCCAGGCCCTGCCGAAGTACCTGATGGTCCTGGCGCTGCCTGTGGGCGGCGACATCGTTGCCCGGCTATTGACCAGCCGTCATGCGCCTGAACGACCGGAGGCCCCGCCCTGCCATCATGGTGATCCCTATGCCGGATTCTATCTGGGCATTCCGGGCGACCCGTTGACGAGCAAGACCTGGCTGGATCTTCGCGCCTTCGATGATATTGAGGTCAACCGCTTCCAGCAGCAGCTGCAACAAGGCGGCGCGACGCGAGTAGCGACGGTATCCGCAGCCACCCTTCGCGCGGCGCTCGAGTGCGCCGCGGCGGCCAACGACACGACCCGTCAGCAGACGCGGCATATCCTCGATCAGTTGGCGGAACTTGGCTGAGCGTGACTGACGCCTGCTTGACTCGCCAAACACATGAGGGAAGCATCAGGCATTAGCGCGTATCGTCACCTGGCACGGGCAGCCTCAGCCGGTCTATCAGCAGCGCGCCGGGTTGGGCGTGTATCGTGACTTTTGCCGTCTTCTTGTAGGTCTTCAGGACGTTGATTGTCGCGGCCAGGGGAATGGCCGAAGACCCGTCCACCAACACCTGCGCTTCGATGCTGGCCGACGAGTCGAGCGTACCGCGCAAAGTCACCGTGTTCAGCCGCGCATCGGCCATCACCAATGGTTCGGCCAGCGAGCGGTAGCGGCCCCTGGAAGGCAATAGCTTTTTCAGGGCGGCGGCGAGTTCATGCGGATTGGCGACGAAGATCAATGCAGGCTCCGTCTATGGGGAGGCTTTTGCCTCGGGATAGCGTAACGACAACGCCTGGCAGATCAAGGCGCGAAACGACGACTCGAGCGCCGCGCCGCGCGTCTCCGCCATGAAAGCGGCGCCCTTGCCCGAGGGATTGAACACCCGCACTTCCGGTGCGTTGCGCGCCTTGCCGAACTCGATCCACCAGCCCGGCAGGGCGACCGTTGCCACGACGGGGACCGGCCTGCCCAAGGATCGCTGCAGGTATTGCGAAAGCCACGCCGCTTGCCGGCTCGCCTGTTCGATTGGTTCCGATGTGAAGAAGTCCGGGAATCGCAACTGGCTTCCGTCGTAGCCTACCTTGAAGTGGTCGGCGCCGGCTCCTCGCGGGGGCTTGCGGAATGACTTGGTTTCCACCAGATAAACTGCCGAAGGCCCGATCACCACGTGGTCGAGATTGAAGCCCTCGCCCGGCACGTCGTGGAAGACCTGGCAACCCTGGCCCATCAGTCGGTTCAGTTCCTGCGCCGTAAACAGTTCGGCGATCAGGCCTTCGTTCATCTGCCGGCGACGCTTGCCGTGCACGAGCACCTTGCGTATGCCCCAGACCACCATGATGCTGGCGGTCAAGAGAAAAAAGCCTTCGCGGAGGCCGAATCGAAGCTGCGCCGGCTCGACATGCTGCAGCGCCCAGACCGCGAGGAAGTAGGGCACGACAAGCACGAGAACGAGCAAACCGCTGACGATCTCGTCGTCCTCGTTTTCGATCATCTTGCGCAATTGCTCGCCCGGCCCATTCAGCAGTTTGGCGGTGATCGGCAAACGCCTGCCTTGTCGTGCCTGCCAGCGCCGCTGCAACAGCACCAGGCCGACGCCCAACGCCAGCGGCAGGAAGCAGAGGAATATCACCAGCAGCACGGAGCGCATCTTCGGATTCCCGTTACACGGTCTTGCGGGCGCGCTTGCCCTTGGTCGGTTTGGCGGCGGGCAGGAGCGAGGTCAGGGCCTGGTAGCGTTCGAACAGGAAGGCCACGCGCTCGGCGTCGGTGCCGAGTTTCGGCGCCTTGCGGCCGGCGGCTTTTTCCGCGGCGATATAGGCCGCATCCACCGCCTTGTCGAGCGCCGCATGCGCCTTCACCAGCGCCGGCGGCATGGTCAGCAGGTCGTAAAGATCGGCCAGGGTGGCATCGGGAAACTGCGCGCGCGCATCGAGCACGCCCTGCGCGGCGGTTTCGATGGC
The DNA here is from genome assembly GCA_964458195.1 of uncultured Arenimonas sp. Classification (GTDB taxonomy): domain Bacteria; phylum Pseudomonadota; class Gammaproteobacteria; order Xanthomonadales; family Xanthomonadaceae; genus Arenimonas. The sequence goes on along the minus strand of CAYWHO010000063.1, from coordinate 6,123 downwards.
GATGCGGTGCTTGTCGCCTTCACTCCCTCCCTTGCTTGCAGGGGAGGGTTGGGGTGGGGTCAGTTCGGGCCAGGGGAAGTTGTTGTAGACGATGCCGCCAGAGTAGCGGTAGTCGCTTTTAAGTCTTCCGCACACTGACCTCGTCCAAGCCATATGCATGGTGGAAGTTATGATCCCCAGATGGAGAAGCGTCGCGTCTGGAACTATGAAGACGAGGTCGCTACAAAGGGTCTCCGGGGAAATGAATCCGATTGGGATGAACGCCCGTCGCTCTGACGAAACCTTCGGAATGACAAGATAGTTGTCGTTGGGAATATTCTCGACGTGAAAACGCGTCGGTATGTTGGCCAATTTTTTTGTTGGCTCGCTCTTGCTTGCGAGTCGAAAGGTGCGCGCGGCCTCGACGCGTTTGCGGCACTCAGGCAGCTTTCTAAGCTCATCGGGCGGGCAATCACCGAGCCACAGGCACCAACGCTCCCAGCCGTTAATGAACTCGTCAGAGCCCAACCAGCGGCGGAACCACTTGGCTGCACCAGGCTCATTGGCAATGAAAGCATCGCGCTCTTCGGTCGAGAACAGGTAGTTGCCACCGTCGACGGGCTTGTTTCCGATGCCTATTTCCGGCACTGAACACAACGGCTTGCTCCTATTCGGTAACAGCGCATCCGTCGCATCGACAAGATAGGAATTGATGCTGTTCGCGGACAGTTCGTGCGCTTCACCCCCGATGTCCTCGTAGTCGAACAATCGCTTCGGCACGATCTCAGCCCGAGCGAATCCGACGATGACGCAATGCACCGCGGCCATTCCCCGCGCCTCGTTGTTCCAGCGAAAGGTTCGGTGCGCAAAAAAGATGCGCATACCAAGACGCAGCATTTCTCCCCACAACACGCCTACTTGCTCGCCCTGCGTGATCGAGTTGGTTGACACCAACGCCGTCCGCAGCGGATGTTCGCCCATGTAGTGAGCGGCCTTCAGATACCATGCGCAAACCAGATCGAGCAGCCCGGCACCCTTTAGCTTGCCGGCGACGGACAGAAGATCGCCTCGTTGTTCCTCGTCCATCAACTTCGCGCCAACGAACGGCGGATTGCCCAGGATGTAGCTGAGCCTAGCCGCTGGAACGACCGTATTCCAATCAATGCGCAGCGCATTGCCGTGCACGATGGTCGGGCTCTTGGTCAGCGGCAGGCGCGCGAAGTACTCACCGAAGCGCTCGGCCACGCGCAGGTTCATCTGGTGGTCCATCAGCCACAGCGCCACCTGGGCGATCTGCGCCGGGAATTCCTCGATCTCGATGCCGTAGAACTGATCCACGTCCACCGCCACGTGTTCGGCCACGCCGGTGAATACCGAGCCCTGCCGCGCGTAGAGGCGATCGAGCACTTCGAGTTCGATCAGGCGCAGTTCGCGATAGGCGATGACGAGGAAATTGCCGCAACCGCAGGCCGGGTCGAGGAAGCGCAGGTTCGCCAGCTTGACGTGGAAGCTCTTGAGCTTGCCTTCGTTGCTGCCGATCTTTTCCAGCTCGGCCTTGAGCTCGTCCAGGAACAGCGGCCCGATCAGCTTGAGGATGTTCTTCTCGCTGGTGTAGTGCGCGCCGAGGTTGCGACGGGCCTTGGCATCCATTACCGACTGGAACATCGAGCCGAAGATGGCCGGGCTGATGCGGCTCCAGTCCAGCACCGAGGCTTCGATCAACAGCCCGCGCATGGTCTTGTCGAACGCCGCCAGCGGCAAGGCCTCCTCGAACAAGCGGCCGTTGACGTAGGGGAATTCGGCCAGTTGCTCGTCGAGGTTCTTCTGTCGCCTGTCGGGCGCGGTATTGAGCGTCTGGAACAGCTGGCCCAGCCAGAGGCCGAGGTCGCTGCCGTCGGGCTGGGTGCGGCGCGAAATCAGTTCATGGAAGGATTGCCGCCCGAAGATGCCGGTGTCGTCGGCGAACAGGCAGAACAGCAGGCGGACCAGCAGTACTTCCAATGCGTGGCCGCCGTAGCCCGCAGCTTTCAGTGCATCGTGCAGCCGGCCCATGCGTTCGGCGGCCTGCACGTTGACCGGGTCTTCCTCCTTGAACGCGCGCGCCTGGTAGCCGGCGATGAAACCGAAGCGACGCACTTGCTTGTGCAGGTCCTTGAGCGGGAATTCGACCGGCGGGTCGCCGCTCTCGAGATCGTAAAGGCGGAAGCGCGCGAAATCCGATACCAGCAGGTACTTGGGCAGCTCGGCATCGGTCAGGCCGTGGAAGTAGTCGCGGGCCTGGGCATGGGCACGATCGAGGTCCTTGCCGCGGGACTTGTGTTCGACCAGCAGCACGCCCTTCCAGAGAAGGTCGATGTAGCCGTCCTTGCCGTCGAGCTTCTTGACCCGTCTTTCGAACGTGCCGACGCGCTTGCGGCTGACGCCGAAGACTTCGAAAAAGCCGTCCCAGAACGACTTGGCCTCGGCGTCTTCGGAGGATTCATCCGCCCATTCGCGGCTGAACCTGAGCGCCTTGTCCTTGATTTCGTTCCACGAAAGCGGCATCCGTTTCCCCGTCCGGCAGCGACGAACAGCCGGTCCCGTGCCACTTTACCCAAGAAGCCGCGCGCCGGGGTCGGCCGCGCCTTGCCCGACCATGACTATCGACCTATGTCCCCGGGCCCGGGAATAACTAGGCTCAGCGCTTTCCCCGCTCTGGATTCGCCATGAACCGTACCTCGCTGTCCCTCGCCCTGACCCTGGCGCTGCTCGCGCCGGCCACCCTGCTCTGCACCGCGCAGGCTTCCGACAAGCCGGAGCTGGGTTCCTTCGGCGTCGAGTTGAACAACCGCGACCTGAAGGCGAAGCCGGGCGACGATTTCGATCGTTACGCCAACGGCAGCTGGCACGACGCCTACCAGTTGAAGGACTACGAAAGCGATTACGGCAGCTTCGATACGCTGTTCGACCGCAGCGAAGAGCAGACGCGCGAAATCATCCAGGAAATGGCGGCGCGCAAGGACCTCAAGCCGGGCAGCGACGAACAGAAGATCCGCGACCTCTACGCCAGTTACATGGACCAGGCCGCGCGCGATGCCAAGGGCATCGAAGCCATTCGTCCGCTGCTCGACCGCATCGGCGCCATCGATTCGAAAGCCAAACTCGTCGAGGCCTTCGGCCGGTCCGACGTGGATGGCGGCAATTCGCCGGTCGGCGTCGGCATCGACATCGATCGCAAGAATCCCGATGCCTATCTGGTCAGCGTCGGCGTCGGCGGCCTCGGCTTGCCGGACAAGGATTACTACACGAACCCCGACGACCGTTTCGTGCAGATCCGCAAGGCCTATGTCGAGCACATCGCAAAGATGCTCGGCTTCGCCGGCGTGAAGGACGGCCAGGCGCGCGCCGAAGCCGTGCTGGCGCTGGAAACCGCGCTGGCTGCGCCGCAGTGGGAGCGCGCGCAGCGCCGCGACCGCGACAAGACCTACAACGTCACCGCCTTCGCCGACCTGTCGAAGCTGTACCCGGGTTACGACTTCGCCGCGCACCTCAAGGCGCAGGGCGTTCCGCTTCCGGACAAGGTGAACGTGCCGACGCCGAGCGCGGTGGCGCCGGTGCTGAAGGTGATCAACGACACGCCGCTGAACGTCTGGCGCGACTACATGACGTATTGGGCCGTGCGCGGCAACGCGCCTTTCCTGAGCAAGCAGATCGACGAAACCGCCTTCGCCTTCACCGGCACCGTGCTCAGCGGGCAGACCGCGCAGCGCGAGCCGTGGAAGCGTGCGGTCGGCCTCGTCGGCGGCATGCAGGGCCTGGGCGAAGCGGTGGGCAAGGTCTATGTCGCCCGCCATTTCTCGCCGGAATCGAAGAAGGCGATGGACGAGTTGGTCGAGAACCTGCGCGCGGCGCTGCGCCAGAACATCGAGAAGCTCGACTGGATGGGCGCCGATACCAAGGCCGAGGCCTACAAGAAGCTCGCCAGCTTCCGCCCCAAGGTGGGCTACCCGACCAAGTGGAAGGATTATTCGAAGCTGACGATCGTGCCGGGCGACCTGATGGCGAACATGACGGCCCTGCGCCAGTTCGCCGCGGACGACGACAACCGCCGCGTTGGCCAGAAGACCGATCGCGACGAGTGGTTCATGACGCCGCAGACGGTGAACGCCTATTACAACGCGCAGTTCAACGAGATCGTGTTCCCGGCGGCGATCCTGCAGGCGCCGTTCTTCGACGTGAACGCCGATCCGGCGGTGAACTACGGCGGCATCGGCGCGGTGATCGGCCACGAGATGGGCCACGGTTTCGACGACCAGGGCAGCAAGTCCGATTGGCAGGGCATCCAGCGCAACTGGTGGACCGATGCCGATCGCGCGAACTTCCAGAAGAAGGTGGACATGCTCGGCAAGCAGTTCGACGCCTTCTGCCCGCTGCCCAACACCTGCGTCAACGGCAAGCTGACCATGGGCGAAAATATCGGCGATCTTGGCGGCCTGTCGATGGCTTACACCGCCTACCAGCTCAGCCTGAAAGGCAAGCCGGCGCCGGTGATCGACGGCCTCACCGGCGACCAGCGCTTCTTCATGGGCTGGGCCCAGGTGTGGAAGTCGAAGTATCGCGACGAGGCCCTGGTCAACCTGATCAAGACCAACCCGCATTCGCCGGCGATGTATCGCATCAACGGCCCGTTCCGCAACTTGAACGAGTGGTACGACGCCTTCGGCGTGAAGGCCGGCGACAAGTTGTATCTCGCGCCGGAAGAACGCGTTCGCATCTGGTAAGGATCGGATTGCCCCTCACCCCAGCCCTCTCCCCATGAATGGGGAGAGGGAGCGATGCGTCGGACGATGCGCGTTTCGTGTGCGTGATCTCGTAGGCTGGGCTGGCCGTAGGCTGGGCTGACCGTAGGCTGGGCTGACCGTAGGCTGGGCTGACCGTAGGCTGGGCTGACAAGCCCAGCGTGCGAGGTAGCGTGGCGATTCGTTCGGTGGCAGGTGGGCTAAAGCCCACCCTACAGCCCATCTGTAGGCTGGGCTGACAAGCCCAGCTCGCCGCCGCAATGATTGTTGCGGAAAAGGTTTCGCCTACAACACGAACGGCAGCAGCCACCACGTGCGTTTTCGGTATTCGACCCAACCGGAGTGACGCGACAGGCTCGCTTCCTTCATGACCATGTTGGTGGCGAACAGCGTGCACCAGACGAAGGCCAGCACCAGCGCCGGGATCCAGTGCCAGACCATCAGGGCGAAGCTGCCGTAGATCATCATCTCGCCCAGGTAGTTCGGATGGCGCACATAACGGAACATGCCGTCGGTGATCAGTCCCGGTCGGACACGCAGCGTGAAATATTTCTGCGCATCGGCGCCGATCATGATCGCGCTGCCGAGCACGCACAGGCTGATGCACAGGCAGAACCAGGCGCCGTCGGCGAGCGGGTAGTCCGGTTGCACCGTGCGCGAAATCAGCAGCCAGCCGAAGACCCAGTACCAACCGAGCACGAAGATGAAGGCATTGATGCCGCCGCCGATGGTCACGCGCTTCTGCCAGCTCGGGTCGGGAAAGGCGAGGTCCTTGAGTATCCAGACCAGACCGTAGCTGCCGTGCATCGCGAGATAAATCCAGGCCGCGATCGAGGTGTTGTCGTACCACCACATCAGCAAGCCGAGGAAGACGAAGGTGCCGGCCTTCTGGAAGTTCACCACCCACGCCAGCTTCCACGGCCGTGGGCCGCCGAGGAAGTCTTCGGACAACCAGGTGTTGAGGCGGCGCAGGCTGCGCGCCCAGGCGGGCGCAACAGCAGGCATGGATTCGGCGACGGACGACATGGCGACCTCGGGCTTCCCGGCATCGAACGCAAGCAAAGCACGGAGCGCCGTCTTGCGCCAATGATCGCGTGATGGATCGATACACGAAGATCGCGAGCTGTAGGGCGAGTGTAGGGTGGGTTGAGGATGCACTGCAGGGGAGTAGGAGCCAGCTTGCTGACGACCATCCGCGGCGATGCGCCCCCGCGCCCCTCACCCCAACCCTCTCCCCGTACGACGGGGAGAGGGAGTAAAGCGAGCAAGGGTGGGCTGTAGGGTGGGCTTGAGCCCACCTGTCACCTGCCACCTGACAAATCGCCACGCGACCTCGCAAGCTGGGCTTGTCAGCCCAGCCTACAAA
>CAYWHO010000062.1:8902-11013 GCA_964458195.1 uncultured Arenimonas sp. | reverse complement strand
TTCTTCGGCTCGCGTCCTGGCCAGAAAGCCGTCGCGGAAATAGTTCTTTTCCCGGGTGCTGATCTTCTGGATGGCGTCGGACGCGACATGGTGGTTGGTGACACACAGGCCGTCGGCGGACACGAAAGCGCCGGAAGCGCGTACGCGCATGCTGGAGAAACTCGATGCCGACGTGGCCTCGGTCGACCGCACGCACGGCGGCTGAAACGCCGCGCCACGCCCTATACTCTGCGTTTTGGGGAACCTGCCGATGACCGACCGCAAACCGCCGCGCGGCGAATCCCTGTACCGCGGCCCTGGCGCACCGCGCGACAAGCGCGAACGCGAGCGCGATCGTGCGGCCACGCGTCCGGCGACCGCGCCCGAGCGCGCACCGCGCGCGCCGCTGCGCGAACGCCTCGACGCCGCGGCCGAAGCGCATTCGGCGCGCGAGCAGCGCATCTACGGCCTCAACGCCTGCCTGGCGCTGTATGCGCAGCGTCCGCAGGACATCCGCAAGGTCTGGCTGCTCGAATCGCGCATCCCCAAGCTCAAGGGTGTGCTCGCCTTCTGCGTGAAGCACCGGCTCGGGTACACGATCGTCGAGGATCTCGACCTCGAAAAACTCAGCGGCAGTGCCCACCACGAGGGCGTCTGCTTCAGCGCGATGCCGCGCGAGGAACAATCCCTGTCGGCCTGGTTGCGCGACCTGCCGCGCGGCCCGGCGATCGCGCTCTGGCTCGACGGCGTCGGCAATCCGCATAACCTCGGTGCCATCCTGCGCAGCGCCGCGCATTTCGGCGCGGCTGGCGTGCTGTTGCCGAAACATTCCGAGCTCGCCGTCTCCGGCGCGGCCGCGCGCGTGGCCGAAGGCGGCGCCGAGCAGGTGCCGATGGTCCGGCTCGGGCGCAGCGACAACGCCATCGCGCAACTGAAGTCGGCCGGCTTCGAACTCGCCGCCACCGTCGTGCGCGGCGGCCGCTCGCTCTATTCGCTGGACCTGCCGGAGCGCCTCGTGCTGGTGATGGGCGCCGAACAGCTCGGCGTCGCCGAGGACATGGCGAACGCCGCCGCGGTGAAACTCGGCATTCCCGGCAGCGGCAAGGTCGAGAGCCTGAACGTCGCGTCGGCGACAGCGGTCTGCCTGGGCGAATGGCTGCGCCAGCGCCAGCAAGAATGAAGCTGCCGTTTCCGCCGGGGCATTTCTATTCCCCGATCGTCGATACCGAAGCGCTGGCGGAGGAGCGCGCGCGGATCTGGCCGGCCGATCCGCAGGTGGCCGGCATCGAGTTCGACGATGCCTCGCATCGCCACGTGCTGCAGGATGTGTTGCCGCGCCAGCTGCCCGCTTACGACTATCCGGAAACCCTGCCCGACAGCGATACGCTGTCCTCGTTCTACACGCGCAACTCGCAGTTCAGCTGGCTCGATGCGCGCGCGCTGTTCGCCCTGTTGCGCGAATGGCGGCCGCGGCGGATCGTGGAGGTCGGATCGGGCTATTCCTCGTTGCTGATGGCGGACGTCAACCGGCGTTTCCTCGGCGGCGACTGCGAGATCAGCTGCATCGAGCCCTATCCGCGGCCGTTCCTGCAAGCCGGCGTGCCCGGGATCGCCCGCTTGCTCGTGCAGCGCGTGCAGGACGTGCCGTTGCGGGAATTTTCGCGACTGGAGGCCGGCGACGTGCTCTTCATCGACTCCTCGCACGTGGCCAAGACCGGCAGCGACGTGAACCATCTGTATTTCGAGGTGCTGCCGCGGCTCGCCGCCGGCGTACGCATCCACGTGCACGACATCTTCCTGCCGCACGACTATCCGCAGGACTGGGCCGTCACCGACAACCGCAGCTGGAACGAGCAATACCTGCTGCGCGCGCTGCTGATGTACAGCCAGGCTTTTCGCGTCGTGTTCGGCTGCAGCTATGCCTTCCACCGTTTCCCGGAAGAGGTGCGCGCCGCGCTGGCCTTGCCGTCCGCTGCCGCTTTCGGCGGCGGCAGCTTCTGGATGGAAAAGACCGCCTGAGCACTGCGGTCGGTTCCTTCGCAATGCGGCGCTGAAGTCTGGAGCAAGGCGTGTTGGCCTGCGACGCTGCGCTCCGGGAGTCGGCAGGCCCGGAATCGGAAGCGTCGTCCCTG
>CAYWHO010000062.1:4009-8802 GCA_964458195.1 uncultured Arenimonas sp. | reverse complement strand
GCAGGCCCGGAATCGGAAGCGTCGTCCCTGACCACCGAATCCGGACGCTCAAAAGTCTGGCGCAGGGCGCATCGGCCTGCGACGCTGCGCTCCGGGAGTCCGCAGGCCCGGAATCGGAAGCGTCGTCCCTGACCACCGAATCCGGACGCTCAGGCTCCTGCCTTCGCTGCCTTCCGGAACTCCCGTCGCGCAGCTGGAATCGCGCCTATTCCTTGCCTTCGCCGTTCGGGCTGCGGCCGAAATCCACCGCGCTTTCCGCGCTCAGGTAGGCGAATACGGCGTAGGCCGCGGCCTGCTGGTCCATCGCCTTGGGCTCGATCTTGTCCAGCGTGTCGTTGGCCGTGTGGTGGTAGTCGAAATAGTCGGTGCCGTCCTGCGCGAGCTGCGCCCAGGGCATGCCCTGCCTGGACATCGGTCCGATGTCGGGGCCGGCGCCGCCCTGGTCGACGCGGTATTCGATGCCCAACGGTGCCAGCTGTTTCGCGATCTCGTCCACCGTGGCGCGCGCGGCCGGATCGACGCCGGCGCCGAAGGCATAGATACGGCCCGCGCCGAAATCGCTCTCGGCGCCGATCTGGTGCTGGTCGAGCTGCGCGGCATGCGCCTCGGCGTAGGCGCGACCGCCGAACAAGCCCTGTTCCTCGTTGGCGAATGCGATCACGCGGATCGTTCGGCGCGGCGCGCGTTCGAGATTGCCGATCAACGCACCCGCCGCCATCGTGATGGCGACGCCGGCGCCGTCGTCGATCGCGCCGGTGCCGAGATCCCAGGAATCGAGATGGCCGCCGATCACGACGACTTCGTCGGGCAGTTCGCGCCCGCGGATTTCGCCGATGACGTTGTAGGTGGTCTTCTGGCCGTCCAGACCGGCATCGATGTCCAGGCGAATCTTCACCGGCTTGCCGCGACGAAGCATGTTCGACAGCAGGTCGGCATCGGGATTCGACAACGCCGCGGCCGGAATCTTCTGCACGCCATCGGCATAACGCATCATGCCGGTATGCGGCATGCGATCGGAATCGGTACCGATCGAACGGATGACCACGGCGACCGCGCCTTTCTTCGAGGCTTCGTTGGCGCCGCCGCTGCGCGCGGCGACGGCCGGTCCGTAGCCATGGCCGTCCTTGAAACGTTCCATGCGGTTGCTGATGTAGGCGATCTTGCCTTTCAGGCTGCCTTCCGGCGCGGCCTTCAAAGCATCGAGCGTGGCGAACTCGACCACTTCGGCGTCGAGCGGCTTGCCGCCGGTGCCGACGCTGCCGCCGAGCGCGGTGATGATCAGGCGCTGCGGATACGGGCCCAGCACTTCGGCGCGTTCGTGGCCGCGGCGCCACACCGGATAGGTCACCGGCTCGAGATACACGCGGTCGTAGCCGAGCGACTTGAACTTCGCCTGCGCCCATTCCACCGCGCGATCGAAGGCCGGCTCGCCGGCCATGCGCGGGCCCACTTCGGTCGTCAGCGATTCCACCAATCCATAGGCGCCGCTGTCCTTGTCGACATTCGCGCGCAACTTCGCCGCATCGGCGAGCGCCACGGAATCGAAAACCTGTGCGGCCGCGAACGTCGGCAGGGCGGCGAGGATCAACGAAGCGAGCAGGGCGTGGCGCATGGAAACTCCTGGGAGGGCGTCGTGAGGCAACGCCCGAGTTTAGCGGCTCGGCCCGCCCCGGAACGTATGCTGATCGTCACTTCACGACGATGCCGGCCGGGATCGGCAGCCAATGGCGGCGCGGGTTCGCGGGGTCGACGAAGACGGCGATGCGCGCGTCCGCCGCGAACTCGGGTACCTGCCGGCTCATCACATAGGCGCTGTGCACGTCGCGCCATTCGCCCTCGTGGAAGACGCGCGCACTCAGGCGCCAGCGCCGTTCCGGCGAGGGCACGATCTGGTCCAGCCGGCTGAACTCCACCCGCGGCAGGCTGGCTTCCAGGCGCGGCCACGAGGCCAGCGCCTGCCGGCGCAGGCGATGGCGGCGCCAGATCCACAGCCACAGGCCGAAGCCGCCCAGGATCGGCGGCACGCCGATACCGCCGAAAATCGCACGCACGAAGACTTCGGCCTGGGTGAACTGCGTCATGTTCGGCCGACCGGCGACGTACCAGATCCACGGTCGCGCACCGACCTGGCGCGTCTCCGGCGGATCGTCCTCGTCCGGATAGATCAGTTCCGTCTTCGTCTCGCCCTGCTCGTCGGTGTAGCGCAACCAACTGCCCTGCGGCAGGTTGCGTTCCGCTTGCGCCGGTTCGATACGCACGACCTCGGCGCGCGTCGCGCCCGCATCGAAGCTACTGAAGGCGATGTCGACGACATGCCAGCCGACCCAGATCGGAAACAGGCCGATCAGGATGAAGACGAAACCGGCCTTGAGATGCCGGCCCGATCCCTGGCGTGGATCGAAATCCGCCACTCAGCGCGTCTTGAGCGCGTCGCGGATCTCGGTCAGCAGTTTCACTTCCTCGCTCGGCTCCGGCGGCGCGGCCGGAGCCGCTTCCTGCTTGCGCTGCGCGGCGTTGATCGCCTTGATCATCAGGAAGATGGCGAAGGCGACGATGACGAACTGCACCAGCGCGTTGAGGAAGTCGCCAATGCCGATCGCCACCGCCGGAATCTCCTTGCCGGCGGCGTCCATCGACGCGGCCTTGAGCGTGATGGCCCAGTCGGAGAAGTCCACGCCGCCGATCAACAGACCCAGCGGCGGCATGATGATCTTGTCCACCAGCGCGGAAACGATCTTGCCGAAGGCGCCGCCGATCACCACGCCGACGGCGAGGTCGATGACGTTGCCGCGCATCGCGAATTCCTTGAACTCCGACATCATGCCCATGCGACTCTCCCAGGTTGTAGGACGCCCGGGAGAGACTGTACCGCAAGGGCCTAGCCGACGATGCGCCCGGAGAATTCGGCCAGGCCGTCCACGCCGGCGCGGAAGGCGTCGCCCGGCTTGAGCGCGGAGACGCCGGACGGCGTGCCCATGAAGATCAGGTCGCCGGGCTTGAGCGCGAAGAGCTTGGACAATTCGTGGATGATTTCCGCCACCGAGAAGACCATGTCGGACAAGGGCGCCTGCTGGCGCAGTTCGCCGTTGATCTCCAGCCACAGGCGCGCGTCGGCGGGATGCGCGCGACCGGCGACCGGCACGATCGCGCTGGCGGGCGCGGAATGATCGAAGCCCTTGGACACGTCCCAGGGCAGGCGTTTTTCCTTCGCCTGCGCCTGCAGGTCGCGCCGCGTCAGGTCCAGGCCGACGCCGTAGCCGTACACCAGCGACAGCGCCTGCGCGACCGGCACGACGCCGTCGCTGCCCTGCGCGAGCGCGACGACCAGTTCGACTTCGTGGTGCAGGTCCTGCGTCGCGCTCGGATAGGGCACATCGCCGCCATCGGCCACGACGGCATCGGCGGGCTTCATGAAGAACACCGGCGTGCCGCGCGACACTTCGGCACCCATTTCCTTCGCGTGCTCGGCGAAGTTGCGGCCGACGCAGTAGATGCGGTGCACGGGAAAACGTTCGTCGCGGCCGGCGATGCGCAGGCTGGCGACGGGCGGTGCGGGCAGGACGTAGGCGCTCATGGCGTTCCCGTGGTCAGAAGAGGGCCTAGTCTAACGAGCAGGCGCATCGCGCGCAGGTCGCGTGCGACGGAAGGAATCAACGCATCGGGTCGGGATCGTGGCGGGCCGGAACAGCCCCGCGACCGCGATCAGCGCATCGACAGCTGGGCCTTGCGCACGACCTGGTATTCGCCTTCGATCACGGAAGGATCGGCCGGCGTGGCGCCGACCGTGCCGCGCGGACGCATCAGGCGGCGAACGGCCGCGAACAACAACATGCCCAGGCCGATGAACAGGCCGAACACGATGAACAGTCCGAGCAGCGCCACGCCCAGCAGGCCCAAGCCCAGGCGCAGCAGCGGGTTACGCGGCTTGTGCGGGCGATAGGCGAAAACGCGGTGCATGAAGATCTGCATGTGGCTCTGTCACACTAGCTGGGAAACGGAGTATGGCCATGCCGGAAAGCGAAAGTGTAAGCAGTTCGTTAACCCGTCTCGCAGACCTCGAAGACGGCGCGATCGCCAGCGTAAACGCCGAGATCGACGGCGAAATCGAGTCGATCATCCTGCGTCGCCGCGGCCTGTCCGTGCAGGCCTGGTTGAACATCTGCCCGCATGCCGGGCGTCGCCTGGACTACGCGCCTGGTCGTTTTTTGCTCAGCGACGGCCTGCTGGTCTGCGCCGCGCACGGCGCGAGTTTCGAGATGGAGCGCGGCGAATGCGTCGGCGGCCCCTGCCGCGGCGCGAGCCTGCGCGCGGTGACCGTGCGCATCGATGCGGAGGGCGGACTGCACTTCGGCGGTGGGCGGAGTCAGGCGCGGATCTGAAGCGTGCGCCGAATGTCGGAGCGTCGGGACGTCAATCCTGCCGCTTGGGCCGATCGGCGATGTGCCACAACACGCCGGTCGGATCCGAGAGATAGAGCACGCGAAGCCCCCAGGGTTGCAGCATCGGCGGTTTCGCCATGTACAGGCGGTATTTCTCCGCGAGTCCCGTGGCCTGGACATGCTCCCACCATGCATCGGCATCCTCGACCATGAGATGCATCATGAAGTTCTCGGCATGTTCCTTGGCGTAGAAGTTCTGCAGCAGGAACCGGAAGCCGCCCAGTTCGAATTCCGCCGCCTGCTCGTTCCCCCAGTTCTCCTTGAATCCCAGGTCGAGATAGAAACGCCTGGAAAGCGCGAAGTCCTTCGCGGGGACGAAGGCTTTGAGATCGATGACGTTGTTCGGGGGCATGG
>CAYWHO010000062.1:0-3909 GCA_964458195.1 uncultured Arenimonas sp. | reverse complement strand
AGAACAACGACGAAAAACTGAAACGCTGCCACCAGATCAGCAGGTTCGCCATCACCAGCACGACGAGCAGGTAGAGCAGGCTCAGCGGTCCGCCGATGCGCCACAGGTCCTTCACCGTGTAACCGGCGGGGCCGGTAATGATCGGCAACACCGGATTCGACAGCGTCACGAAATTGTTCGAGGCCGACAGGGCGGCGATCAGGGCGAAGGCCGCCGGATCGGCGCCGGCGACGACGGCGATATTGATCGCCATCGGCACCATCACCACGGTGGCGCCGACCTGGCTGATGACGAGACTGAAGCCGGTCGCGAGCAAGGCCACCATGAGTTGCAGCACGAAGGCCGGCACGGCGTCGGGCAGGATGTCCAGCGATTGCTGCGCCAGCCAGGCGGCGGTGCCGGTGCTGTCCATCGCCCAGCCCAGCGGCAGCAGGCAGGCCATCACGAACACCGTCTTCCAGTTGATGGCGCCGTAGGCCTCGTCCATGTTGAGCACGCCGGTGATCAGCATGCCGGCCGCGCCCGCCATCAGGGCCAGCGTCGCCGGCAGTTCGGCCGTCAGCGCCAGCGTCAGCGCCAACGCGAAGATCGCCATGGCGAGGCGGAACTTGTGCGGCCGCTGTTCGCCCTTCGGGTAATCGGTGACGACGACGAAGTTCTTGTCCTTGGCCGCCTGCGTCAGGTCCTGCCAGTCGCTGTGCAGCACCAGCATGTCGCCGGCGCGCAGCGGCAGTTGCCGGATGTCCTCGCGATAGACATGGCGGTCGCGGTTGATCGCCAGCAGGCTGATGCCGTAGCGCTTGCGCAGTCGCAGTTCCGCCTGCGCATGGCCGATGAAGGTCGAAGTCGGCGGGATCACCGCTTCGGAAATGCCGGCGCGGTTTGGGTCGAACAGATCGGCGAAGCGGCGCAGGCGCGCCGACAGGCGCAGACCGTTCTGCTGCGCGTATTCCTGCACCGCTTCGCGCGGGCCGAGCGCGCCGATCACGCTGCCGACCCAGATCATCTGGTCGGCCGGCGGCGACAGGCGCGCGTCGTTGCCGGTCTGCAGGGCGAGGAACAGCGGCGCGCCGCGCTGGGCCTCGGCTTCGCCGATGGACATGCCGACCAGCGGGCTGTCGGCGGTGACGGTGAGTTCGAAGACATCGCCCTGGATGCCGTAGGCGCTGGCGAAATAACTTTCCGTGCGCGCCGGCGTCACGTTCTTCTCGTCGCTGCCGAGCAGGCGCTTGTCGCCGTACCAGCGGAAATACGCCAGCGACAGCAGCAACAGGGCCACGCCGATCGGGAAGGGCGCGAACATGTTGAACGAATGCAGGGTGGCGACGCCGGAAGGCAGGTTGCGGTTCGCCGAGGCCATCAGATCGTTGAGCAGGATCAGCGGCGAACTGCCGACCATGGTCAGGCAACCGCCCATCACCACCGCGCAGGCGATCGGCATCAGCAAGCGGCCCAGGGCGACGCCGGTGCGTGCCGACAATCGCGAGGCCACCGGCAGGAACAAGGTGACGACGGACGGATTCTGCATCGTCGAGGAGACGACGCCGGAGATGACCGACGTGATGCCGACCATGCGTTCCTCGTCGCCTTTGGAACGGCGCAGGATCCAGGCCGCCAGGCGGTTCAGCGCGCCGGTACGGTCCAGGCCGGCGCTCAGGATCATGGTCGCGATGACGCAGATGGTCGCGTTGCCGGAAAAACCCGAGAACAGTTCGTCGGGCGCCACGAGCCCGAACAAACCCAGCGCGATCAGCACGACGAAGGCGGTCACGTCGGCGCGCAGGCGCTCGAACATGAACATCGCGATGGTGAAGCCCATCAGCCCGAGCACGACGATCATCTCGCGGGTCAGTGTCAGGCCGGTTTCCATCGCGTGCGCTGTTTACCTCAGAGTCGTTGGTAGATCAGGTCCCAGACGCCGTGGCCGAGTTTCTGGCCGCGGGTTTCGAAATGCGTTTGCCGGCGCCATTCGGGTCGCGGCACGCTGCCGCGCGCGCCGGCGATGTTGCGCAGGCGCGGTTCGGCATCGAGCACGTCCCACATGTGTTCGGCGTAGTTTTCCCAGTCGGTGGCCAGGTGCAGGCGGCCGCCGACGGCGAGCCGGTCGCAGAGCAGGCCGACGAACTCCGGCTGGATCAGCCGGCGCTTGTGATGGCGCTTCTTGTGCCAGGGATCGGGGAAATAGATCCGTGCTTCGGCCAGGGCGCCGTCCTTCACTTCATGCCGCAGCACTTCGACCGCATCGTGCTGGTAAACGCGTACGTTGCGCGCATCGATCTCGGCCAGGCCGTTGAGCAGGCGGCCGACGCCGGGTCCGTGCACTTCGATGCCGAGGAAGTCCTTGCCGGGTTCGTTGTGCGCGGCGAACAGCAGCTGCTCGCCGTTGCCGAACCCTATTTCCATGACGAGTGGGTTCGTCCGCCCGAATGTTGCATCGTAGGCTCGTCGCTCACCGCGGTAATCCAGCCCGAAGCGCGGCCAGTGATCGACGAAGGCGCGCTTCTGCGCTTCGGTTTGCCGGCCTTGCCTCAACACGAAGCTCCGGATCGCGCGCCGCCGCGTCGGCGTTTCTTCCTGCGGCGGCGGGGCGGATTCTTCGTTCATCGCTCAGAAGAACAGGCCGTCCAGCGGCGAAGAGGCGTTGGCATTGCGTTTTTTCGGAATGCGGCCGGCAAGGAAGGCCTCGCGCCCGGCTTCGATCGCCTTGCGCATCGCGCTCGCCATCAGCACCGGGTTCTTCGCGCCGGCGATGGCGGTGTTCATCAGCACGCCGTCGCAGCCGAGTTCCATCGCGATGGCCGCGTCCGAGGCGGTGCCGACGCCGGCGTCGACCAGGATCGGCACCTTGGCGTTCTCGACGATCTCGAGCAGGTTCCAACGGTTCTGCACGCCGAGGCCCGAACCGATCGGCGCCGCCAGCGGCATCACGGCGACGCAGCCGATCTGTTCCAGGCGCTTGGCCAGGATCGGGTCGTCCGAGGTATAGACCATCACGTCGAAACCGTCCTTCACCAGGGTCTCGGCCGCGGCGAGGGTCTGCACGACATCGGGGAACAGGGTGCGCGGATCGCCGAGTACTTCGAGCTTGACCAGCTTGTGGCCGTCGAGCAGTTCGCGCACGCGCTGGCAGGTGCGCACGGCATCTTCGGCGTTGTAGCAGCCGGCGGTGTTCGGCAGCAGGGTGTAGCGGTCCGGCGGCAGCACGTCGAGCAGGTTGGGCTCGTTCGGGTTCTGCCCGAGGTTCGTGCGGCGCAACGCGACGGTGACGATCTCGGCGCCGGCGGCCTCGGTGGCGAGGCGGGTCTCTTCGAAGTCCTTGAACTTTCCGGTACCGGTCAGCAGGCGGGAACGATAGGTCTTGCCCGCGATGATCAACGGGTCGTCGGAAAGCGCGGAACGATTCATTGCGCAATTATGGCGCGATTGCGCGGGGCTGGTAAGCCTTCGGGAGGGCTTTCGCGCTGCCTCATTGTGCTTGGGTTCTTGGAATGCGGCCCGGTCGTCCCGCATTCCCGAATCTCATGTCGCCGCGGCTTGGCGAACATCGATCGGATCGAACAGCGCTGTAGGGTGGGCCCTGGCCCACCGAACGAGATCGTCGGGGCGTCGCGCGCCAAACGATGCGAAGGCGCGCATGGTGGGCCAAGGCCCACCCTGCAACGGTGCTCAGCCGACAAGATCGCCAGAGCGTCGCATTCGAAACGATGCGAAATCGCGCATGGTGGGCCAAGGCCCACCCTACATCGGCGTTCGGCCGCACGGCCGATGCCATTCAAGGCATCGGCCAAGCGCGCCGTCACCCGCCGCCTATCGCCTGGATGATCTCGACCCGGTCGCCGTCGGCGAGGACCTGAGTCTCGTGCCGGCTGCGCGGTACGACTTCGCGGTTCACTTCGACCGCCACGCGTT
>CAYWHO010000061.1:9095-11044 GCA_964458195.1 uncultured Arenimonas sp. | reverse complement strand
CGGCGCCCATGGTCGGCACCGTCTTCAGCACCCAATCGACGATCGAATCGGAGGGATTGAGCATGGCGAACTTGCTCTTGGCCTCCGAACCGCCGCCTTTCGCCGCGACGATCACGTCGACCTCCGCGCCGGGCAAGATCTTCATGTTGACGACGGCCGGCGTGTTGTCCTTCGTATTGGCGCGCTTGCCGGCCGGATCGGCCAGCACCGAGGCGCGCAGCTTGTTGTCCGGGTGGTTGTAGGCGCGACGCACGCCCTCGTTGACCATGTCCTCGAGGCCCATCGTCGCGTCGTCCCAGCGCACGTCCATGCCGACCTCGAGGAAGACCGTCACGATGCCGGTGTCCTGACAGATCGGCCGGTGGCCCTCGGCGCACATGCGCGAATTGATCAGGATCTGCGCAATGGCGTCCTTCGCCGCCGGCGATTCCTCGCGCTCGTAGGCCGCAGCGAGGTTCTTGATGTAATCGACCGGGTGGTAGTAGCTGATGTATTGCAGCGCGTCGGCGACGGACTGGATCAGGTCTTCCTGCTTGATACTGGCCATGGCGGGGGTCGGAGGCGAAAAGGCGATTTTAGCGCAAGCCGCCGCCCTGCCCGAACTACGCCTGGTCGAGCTCGCTCCAACGCGCGTAAGCGGCGTCGAGCTCGGCCTGCATCGCCGCGAGAGACTGGTTGGTGGCGAGCACCTCGGCCTGGGGCTGGCGATAGAACCCGGGCTCGTTCATCCGGGCCGACAGCGCCGCAATGTCCGCTTCCAGCGTTTCGATACGCGCAGGCAACTGCTCGAGTTCGCGCCGTTCCTTGTAGCTGAGCTTGCGTTTCGCCGGCGCCGGCGCGGCGACCGCCGGTACCGGGGGTTTCACCGCCGGCACGGTCGCCGTGGACCGCAGCGCCGTTGGCGCGGGCGCGGCCGGACGTTGCCGCAGCCAGTCGCTGTAACCGCCCACGTACTCGCGCACCCGTCCCCCGCCTTCCATCACCAGCGAACTGGTGACGACATTGTCGAGGAAGGCGCGATCGTGCGAGACCAGGATCAGGGTGCCGGGATAATCGGCGAGCAATTCTTCGAGCAGTTCGAGCGTTTCGACATCGAGGTCGTTCGTCGGTTCGTCCATCACCAGCACGTTCGACGGTTGTGCGAACAGCTTGGCCAGCAGCAGGCGATTGCGCTCGCCGCCGGACAGGCGCGAGATCGGCGCGCGGGCGCGGTCGGGCGAGAAAAGGAAATCCTGCAGGTAGGCCAGCGCATGCTTGCGGCCGCCGTTGATCTCGATGAACTCGCGGCCTTCGGCGACGTTGTCGAGCGCGTTCCAGTCTTCGCGCAAGGCCCCGCGCAACTGGTCGAAGAAGGCGATCTCGAGATTGCTTCCTTGCAGGATCTCGCCGCGATCCGGCGTCAACGCTCCCAGCAGCAGTCGCAGCACCGTGGTCTTGCCCGAACCGTTAGCGCCGATCAGGCCGACCTTGTCGCCGCGCTGGATCAGCGTGGTGAAGTCGCGCACCAGCACGCGCTCGCCAAAGGCGAAATCGACGCCCCTGGCTTCGAAAACGCGCTTGCCGGAACGCTCGGCATGGGCCGCCGCCAGCTTGACCTGGCCGGTCTGCTCGCGCCGCTCGGCACGCTCGCGGCGCATCGCCTTGAGCGCGGTGACCCGGCCTTCATTGCGCGTGCGACGCGCCTTGATGCCCTGCCGGATCCAGACTTCCTCCTGCGCCAGTTTGCGGTCGAAGTGGGCGTTCGCCTGCGCCTCCGCATGCAGCCGTTCTTCACGGCGGCGCAGGTAGTTGTCGTAGTCGCCCGGCCAGCTGGTGACGCGACCGCGGTCGATTTCGACGATGCGGGTGGCGAGGCGACGCAGGAACTCGCGGTCGTGCGTGACGAAAACGATGCCGCCGGCGAAATCCTGCAGGAAGGATTCGAGCCAGGCTATCGATTCGATGTCGAG
>CAYWHO010000061.1:0-9085 GCA_964458195.1 uncultured Arenimonas sp. | reverse complement strand
GGTCCGGCATCGTCACCAGGGCCTGCGCCAGCAAGACCCGGCGCTTCATGCCACCCGACAGTTCCGCGAACGCGGCGTCCGCCGGCAGTTCCAGGCACGCGATCACCTGCTCCACCCGTTGCTCGATCTGCCAACCCTGCTCGGCGTCGATCCGCGCTTGCAAGCGGCCGAGCGCCTCCATGTCGATCGCATCGCCGTCGTGCAGCATGTGGTGGTAGCGCGCCAGCGTCTCGCCCAGCGCCCCCAGGCCCAGGGCCACGACATCGAACACGCTGCCTTCGAGCGCCAGCGGCACTTCCTGCGCCAAGCCGGCGATGCGGGTCTCGTAGCGGCGGATCTCGCCGTCGTCCGGCTTGTTCTCGCCGGCCATCAGGCGCAGCAGGCTGGACTTGCCGGCGCCGTTGCGGCCGACGATGCAGACACGCTCGCCGGGTTCGATGGACAGGTCGACCTGTTCGAGCAGGCGCGGACCGCCGACGCCGAAGTCGACGTTCTGGAATGTCAGTAGGGGCATGCCGGCATTTTAGCGCCCGGCGAGCCTCAATGGCTGAAGCGCAGCCAGCGCACGGCGTAGCTTTCGTCCGAGAACACCATCAGGTCCAGCCCGAACTCGACGCCCAGCAGGCTGCCGCGTTCGTTGGTCTGCAGGGAAGCGCGCAGCGGAACGAAGGCAACGGTGACGTTGCGGAAGCCCATGCCGACCATTTCCTCGAACAGGGCCTCGAACTCGGCGTCCGTCACTTCGCAGGGTTCGAGGTCTTCGATGACCAGCATCTTGCGTGCGCCCGAGCGGCGGCATTCGTCGCCGAGCAAGGTCCAGTAGGCGAGCGAAACGGCCGGAGAGTCCTGTCCTTCGGAGACGCTCGCCCTCAGGTAGCCGGGCTGTGGCTCGATTTCCAGCAGGAAGCCGGGCTCCCGATAGACGACCCGCTCCATGTCGATTCCCGAGAACTGCCCGGGAGCAGGATCGTTTCTTTGTGACGGCGGGTCAATCGCGGATTGCGCAGGCGTGACGCAGGTCCGAATTTCGCGGCCGCCGATGCACTCCGGTCGCGGAGGTTCTAGACTTCGCGCATGGAACGTCGCAGCGAGCGCCTTCTGCAGCGCGGCATCGCCCACTATCGCGCGGGCGAGCTCGGCGCTGCGCAGGCCTGTTTCGACGCCGTGCTCGCGCGCGAACCGAACAACGGTCCGGCGCGGTTCCGGCTGTCGATACTCGCCGAGAAGCGAGGCCGCTACGCGGCTTCGCTGGAATTGATCCAGCAGGTCGCCAGAGAGGAACAGGCCCGCCAGGAAGTGTTCTGCCAGCTGGCGCGGGCGCAATTGGCGAACGGGCTCGTGCACGAAGCCAAGGCCAGCGTCGATCGCGCGCTGGCGTTTCCGCTCGACAAGCCGGCCCTGCTCGACTCGCTGGGCATCTTGCTGAGCCAGCTCGGCGAGCCGGTGCGCGCCCTGAAGCTGTTCGAGCATGCCATCGCGATCAGCCCCGGGCGATCCTTCCTGCACTACAACTGCGCGCTGGCGCTGCGTGCGCTGGACCGCAATGCCGACGCCGAAAAGCACCTGGAAACCTGCCTGCAATTGCAGCCTCGCCACGCCAAGGCGCACCTCGCCCTGGCCGAACTGCGCCCGCACGACGCCGCCTACGATCATGTCGAACGCCTGCGCCGACGTTGGCTCTCGCATTCGGTCGAGGAAGGAGGCGAAGAGCTGGTCGCGCTGGCCTTGTATCGCGAACTGGACGATCTCGGCCGGCACGGCGAAGCCTGGGACATGCTGCAGCAAGCCCTGGACCTGCGGGCGAAGCGGACGCAGCCGGCATCGTCGGGACTGTGGGATCTGCTTCCCGGCGAACATCCCGCCGCAACCGACGCGATGGACGGACCCACGCCGCTCCCGACGCCGGTCTTCATCGTCGGCCTGCCGCGCTCTGGCGTCGAGTTGCTGGCCCGGCGCCTGGCCCAGCACAGTGAAATCGTGCGCGCCGTGCCGCAGTCGGCGTTCGCACGCGAGATGGCGCGGGCCGGCGGCGCCGATGCACGCCCCGTGCTGGATCGCGAGTTGCTCGAGTCCACTTCGGCCGCGTCGGACGAGGCCATCGCGCGACGCATGCGCGCGGTCGCGGCCGCGACCGGCGGCGCGGTGTGGCTGCACGCGCAGGCGCTCGACTTCCTGTTGCTCGGGCGCATCGCACGGGCCTTGCCCGAGGCGCGCTTCCTGCACATGCAGCGCGATCCGCGCGATGTCCTGCTGGCCCAGCTCGCCCAGCCCAGCGCCTGGCCCAGCGGCAGCGAGGCAGCGCCGCCGCTGCACGAGGCCGAGGCGCTCGCCGACTACTGCGTACGCTACCGCGAACTGATGCAGCAATGGCACGAACGGCTGCCCGGCCGGATCCTCGACGTGCAGTACGAGAGCCTGATCGAAAAACCCGAGATGCTCTTGCGCGTGGTCTGCGCATTCATCGGACTGGGATACCAGCCCGGCCTGCGTTTCGGACCTCGCCTGCACGCAACGCGCATCGGTCGCTCGGCAGCGTACGCCGGACGCCTGGCCGGGGCATTCGAGCGCCTCGGCAGCTAGGAGCGGTTAACGCCTGTGGCAGGAATCCACGGGACGCCGCAGGCGTCAGTGGTGGTGGCCGCCCTCGCCGTGAACGTGGCCGTGCATCACTTCCTCGAGGCTGGCTTCGCGCACATCGGTGACTTCGATGGCGAAATGCAGCGTACGCCCGGCCAGCGGATGATTGCCGTCCACGGTGATCTCGTCGCCTTCGATCTTCGCGATAGCAACCGACATCGGCCCCTGCGGCGTATGCGCCTGGAACTCCATGCCGACGGCAAGTTCCTCGACGCCCTGGAACGCGGCGCGCGGCACCACCTGCACGAGCATCTCGTTCGGCTCGCCATAGCCTTCTTCCGGCGCGACGACCACATCGAAGGCATCGCCCACGGAACGACCGAGCATCGCCTTCTCCAGGCCGGGCACGATATTGCCGGCGCCGTGCAGATAGGTCAGGGGCCCATGCCCGGACGAACTGTCGATAACGCGACCGGCTTCGTCGGTCAGCGTGTAGTGGAAGGAAGCTACGGTACGTTCGGCGATCTGCATGCGGGGCTCGGCGGGAAAAACGAAGGGGCGATTATAGCGCGAGGGGCACGCGAAGCCCCGACTTCCGGGCGGCGAACGGCGAAAACGGCCTTTCAGCCGCGGACTTCGGTCTCGCCGCCGTAGACGAGCCAGTGTTCGGCGTCGTGCTGGCCGCCGAAAACGCGGGCTTCGTAACCCAGTTCCTGGGCCAGGATCTGGCCGTGTTCCATCTGCGGAAGGTGCACGGCCACGGGCTCGACGAAAGCGATGCGGACCCGCGTCAGGATGGATTCGGCGAAATGGCCGACCAGCTTCTCCATCTCCTCGGCCTGCATGGCCGGACCGTCCAGGTGGTCGATGACCAGGAGGCGCTTTTCGCCGCGACGCTCGCACTCTTCGGCCAGCACGGCCCAGTAGGCGATCGAACTCGCAAGCGAGTTCTCCGGGCCGTAAACGGAGGCGTGGAGATACTGCCGGCGCTGTTCGAGCCGCAGCTCGACGGTCTTGCCGTCGAAAGGGATGTGTCGGATATCGAGCATCGGGGGAATGCGAAAGGTCGAGCGATAGGGTATCGCCGGTACAACGCCGTAAGGGGCGGGCAACGGCCATTCCCGTGGATGTCGGGGCAATGCGACAATAATGCGGCCTCCAAGATGTGTCCGCCATGTCCGCCGCGTTCATCACCGAAACCATCCTTGACGTCCGGCACTGGACAGAAAGCTATTTCAGCTTTACCACGACCCGGGACGATGGCTTTCGCTTCGACAACGGCCAGTTCGTCATGATCGGGCTCGAGGTCGAACAGGCCGATGGCTCGCGCAAGCCGCTGATGCGCGCCTATTCCATCGCCAGCGCCAACTGGGAAGAAGAACTGGAGTTCTTCAGCATCAAGGTGCCGAACGGGCCGCTGACGTCGCGCCTGCAACACGTGCGCCCCGGAGACAGCCTGCTGATCAGCCGCAAGCCCACCGGCACCCTGCTGGTCAGCGACCTGCTGCCCGGCCGCAGCTTGTACCTGCTGGCGACCGGCACGGGCCTCGCACCCTTCCTTGCCATCATCAAGGACCCGGAAACCTACGAGCGCTTCGAGCACGTCGTGCTCACGCACGGCGTGCGCAACATCGCCGACCTCGCTTACGCGGATTACATCCGCAACGAATTGCCCAAGCACGAGTTCCTCGGCGAACAGATCGCCGCGAAGCTGCGCTACTACCCGGCCGTGAGCCGCGAAGCCTTCGCGCACGCCGGGCGCCTGACGGACCTGATGGACAGCGGCCGGATGATGCAGGACCTCGGCCTGCCGCCGCTGGATCCGCAATGCGATCGCGCGATGATCTGCGGCAGTCCGCAGATGCTGGCCGATTTCCGTCGCATCCTGGACGGCCGGGGTTTCCAGGCATCCCCGCGCATCGGCACGCCCGGGCATTACGTTTTCGAGCGCGCTTTCGTCGAGAAGTGACGCACACGCAGCCTGCACACGCCGGAAGGCAGCATCGCGGCAGCCTTCCATGGAGCCGGCCATGCCCCTGACATCCGCCCTCGCCCGTTCGCTGCTTCGTTCGGTCGCACTGCTCCTGCCGCTGTCGCTTTGCGCCTGCCTGTCGCTGGGCGATCCGAAAGCGCCGATCGCCAGCGAACTGATCGCGGCCCCGCGCGCCGACGCCGCGCGCGCGCTGGTGATCGTGTTGCCCGGTCGCGGCGACGACCTGTCCGCACTTCGTCGCAGCGGCATCGCCACGGCCATCCAGTCGGCATGGCCGGAAGCCGACGTGCTGCTGGCCGAGGTCGGCATGGGGCACTACATGCAGGGACGCATGCCTCAGCGCTTGCACGACGAGATCGTCGTGCCGGCGCGCGGCCGCGGCTACACGCAGGTATGGCTGACGGGCGCATCGATGGGCGGCATGGGCACCCTGCTCTACGATCGCCAGTACCCCGGAGACATGGACGGCCTCGTACTGCTCGCGCCCTATGTAGGCAAGGCGAAATTGCTGGGGGAAATCCGCGACGTCGGCGGCCTCGCGCATTGGCAGGCCGGTCCGGCGCCGGAGGCGATCGAC
This sequence comes from uncultured Arenimonas sp., assembly GCA_964458195.1. Taxonomy (GTDB): domain Bacteria; phylum Pseudomonadota; class Gammaproteobacteria; order Xanthomonadales; family Xanthomonadaceae; genus Arenimonas. Next base: position 3,938 of record CAYWHO010000061.1, on the reverse strand, counting down.
GCCGACAATTACCAGCGCGAACTGTGGCGCCATCTGCAGACCTGGGCCAAGCCCGATGCCCCGAGGCCGCAGCGGGTCTGGCTGGCCTACGGCGACAAGGACAGGCTGGGACAGGCCCGACCGCTGTTCGAGCCGATCCTGCCGCCGGATCACGTGCTGGTGCGCCCGGGCGGGCATGCGTGGGCGGTGTGGACGCCCGCGGCGGCGGAAATATTTGCCACAATCCGCAACAACGCGACTGCCGAACGAACTAGAAGATGAGCTTGCCCGGTCTCCGCTTCCGCCTCGCCGAACTCCAGGATGCCGCCGCGCTGGGCGAGTTCATGAGCCGAAACTTCCTCGCCACCTACGGGCATTGCTCCACGCCGGAGAACGTGGCGCGCGCGGTCGAGCAGCACTACGGCGAGCAGGCGCAGCGACGGCAGATCCAGGATCCGGGCTGCTGGAACCTGATTGCACAGATCGGCGAGCAGTGGGCCGGACATGCACAACTCAAGTTCGGCAGCGAACCGCCGCCGCAGGTCCGCGTGCGCCCTGCCGTCGAACTGGCGCGGTTCTATGTGGACACGAGCCAGCACGGCCAGGGCGTCGCGCAAGCCATGATGGCGCAGACCCTGCAGGCCGCGAAGACCGGCGGCGGCAGTTCGATCTGGCTGAGCGTCTGGCAGGAAGCGGCGCAGGCCATCCGCTTCTATCAGAAGGAAGGCTATGAGGTCGTTGGCCCCACCATCTTCATGGTCGGCGACGATGCCAAGGACGATTGGGTGATGAGCCGCACGCTCTGAGGTCTTGCCGAACGGGAGAGGCAGCCGCATCCTGACGCCATTCCGTTGCGGAGTAACGCACCGATCATGCGCACACGACGCTCATCCGTTCTCATCCTGCTGGCGCTATGCCTGGCCTCGGCGACCTCGTGGGCGAAGCTCGACCGCGGCATCGTGCCGCCGGACTACCTGGGCAAGACCCCAAGCCGGGACGAAGTGCGAGTCAGCCAGTTCCAGGGGCGTGTCGTGCTCGTCACGTTCTGGGCTTCGTGGTGCGGACCCTGCCGGCGCGAACTGCCCGTGCTCGACGCGCTGAAGAAGACGGCCGGCGACCGTCTCGAGATCGTCGCGGTCAACGTCAAGGATTCGACGGAAGACTACCGCCTGATCCGACGGCAGTTGAAGAAGACGGGCCTGATCTTCACGCACGACACCGATGGCGCCATCAGCGACGGCTACGACGTGAAGTCGTATCCGAACCTCTACGTCATCGATCAGGCCGGCAAGATATCGGCCGTGCATATCGGTTTCGGCGACGAGTCGCTCGACCGACTGCTGCGCGACATCAACAAGCTGCTGGTCGCGCCGGCGGCCCCCGCCGCGACGGCCGCCGCGAACTGAAACCGCCGCTCAGAGCAGCGCGGCGATGTCCTTTTCGATCTTTTCCGGCGTGTCGGTCGGCGCGTAGCGCTTGATGACCTTGCCGTTGCGGTCGACGAGGAACTTGGTGAAGTTCCACTTGATCGCCTCCAGGCCGAGCAGGCCTGACTTTTCCTTCTTCAACCACTTCCACAGCGGATGCGCGCCGTTGCCGTTGACTTCGACCTTCTCGAACATCGGGAAATCGACATCGTAGGTCAGCGAACAGAAATTCTTGATCTCCTCGGCGTCGCCCGGCTCCTGGTGGCCGAACTGGTCGCAGGGGAAGCCGAGTACGACCAGGCCCTTCTCCTGATACTTGTCCCAGAGCTTCTGCAGACCGGTGTACTGCGGCGTGAATCCGCATTTCGACGCGGTATTGACGATCAGCATCGCCTTGCCGCGATAGGCGGACAGCGATTGCTCCTCGCCGTCGATGTTCTTGGCGGAAAAATCGTAGGCGTCGGTCATGGACTGCTCCAGGGGCGCGATGCCGACATCCTAGCAGCCCCGTCCCGCCCGGGAAGCCCGGGCGCTCAGGGTCCGGCCAGGTCCGCGGGCGAGACCAGCACCAGATCGCGTTCGCCCATGCCCTCCAGCGTCTCGCGATGCGTGCGGCCCACGCCCTGCCGCAATCCGGCATGCCGGGCCGCTTCGTCCGACAACAGCACGTACTCGCGCAGGGGAACGCCGTTCTTCATCAGGCGGTGCACCAGGATCACCGGCTCGCCCGCCAACTCCTCGAATTGGCGAACCTGCTTGACGGCGATCTCGCCGCGATGCACGAAGGCCTTCAGGCAAAGGCGCGAGATGTTCGCGCAGGCCTCGCAACCGCAGTTCGCCCGCTCCTCGCCGATCTTGCGCAAACGCGAGCCGAACGCCTCGAACAGGGCGCGGACTTGCACGAGCGCATCCTGCACCGCGGCACCGGCCTCGCCTTCCGCATGTTCGGCGTACAGCAGGGCGGCATCGCCTTCGAGCTTGTTGGCGATCAGCGGATGTTCGGTACGGTCGAGCATCGACTCGAGCAGGTCGGTGATGATCTGCTCGGCGTGCAGCAGGCTGACTTCGCGGTTGGTGATGAAGTCGGTATAGCCGCTGATGTCGGCAACGACCAGGACGGCTTGGGTCAGGCGCATGGGCAGGGCTCCCGTAACATCGTGGCCACGCTAGACCGCAGGCGGGCCGGCGTCCAGCGCCGCCTGCATGCGCACGTCGTCGCGCAGGCCTTCCCATTTGGCGACGAACATGGTCGCCACGCCGTTACCGATGATGTTGGTGATGGCGCGCGCTTCCGACATGAAGCGGTCGACGCCGAGGATCAGGGCGACGCCTTCCACCGGCACCTTGCCGTTCAGTGCCGCCAGCGTCGCCGCCAGGGTGATGAAGCCCGAACCGGTCACGCCGGCGGCGCCCTTGGAGGTGATCAGCAGGACGCCGAGCAGCAGCAGTTCATCGCCCAGCGTGAGCGGAACACCGTAGGCCTGGGCGATGAAGATCGCCGCCATCGTCAGGTAGATGCAGGTACCGTCCAGATTGAAGGAATAGCCGGTCGGGATGACGAGGCCGACGACGCTGCGATCGCAACCCAGTTCCTCCAGGCGCTCGACGATGCGCGGCAGCGCCGGCTCGGACGAGGACGCGCCGAGCACCAGCAGCAGTTCGGCGCGGATGTAGCGCAGGAACTTCCACAGCGAGAAGCCGGAATAGCGCGCGACGGCGGCCAGCACGACGAAGATGAAGCCGGCGCAGGTCAGGTAGACCGAAGCCATCAGCCAACCCAGCGACGCCAGCGTACCGACACCGTACTTGCCTATGGTGAAGGCCATCGCGCCGAAGGCGCCGATGGGCGCGAAACGCATGACGATGTGCACCACGCCGAAGAAGACGTTCGACAGGTATTCGAGCCCGTCGAGCACCTTGCGCCCGCTGTCGCCGGCGCGCGTGAGCGCGATGCCGAACAGCAGGGCGACCAGCAACACCTGCAGCAGGTTGCCGTCGGTGAAGGCGGACAGGAAGGTCTTCGGGATGATGTCCTGCAGGAATTCGACCACGCCGCCGTGCGCGGCTTTTTCCTGGTAACCGGCGACGGTTTCCAGTTGTTGGGCGGAAACCTCGTGCTTGACGCCGACACCGGGCTTCACCACGTTCGCCACCACCAGGCCGATGACCAGGGCCAGCGTGGTCAGCACTTCGAAATAGATCAGCGCCTTCAGGCCGATGCGACCGACGTGGCGCAGGTCGCCCATCTTCGCCATGCCGATGACGATGGTCAGGAAAATGACCGGGGCGATGATCATCTTGACCAGGGCGATGAAGGCATCGCCGAGCGGCTTCATTTCCGCGCCGAGTTCCGGCCGGTAGATGCCCAGCAGGATGCCCACCGCGATCGCGACCAGCACCTGCACGTAAAGCTGCTTGAACCATCGCATCGTCCGTCGCCCTCCCCGGCTACCGGGCTAGCGTAGCCGAGCCAAGCCCCGGGTGGTGGGCGATTTCAAAGGCACGGAAGCAATGGCTTCCGGCGCGCTTGTC
>CAYWHO010000060.1:0-11098 GCA_964458195.1 uncultured Arenimonas sp. | reverse complement strand
CGTGCCCGGGGGTGGCGGCGGTGGCGTGGCCATCATCGGGGAGGCAGCGGCCGCGCCTGCGGCCGGCGACGGCTGCTTGAAATGTTCGTAGGCCGCGTAGGCCAGGGCCAGCAGGCCGACGCCGAGCTTGGCCTTGCCGGCCATGCCCAGGCCGGAGCCGCCCAGGAAGCCGGACCGATGCTTGCGCTTGCGTCGCGATCCGCCCAGGGCGCCCGACATCGCGTCGCCCAGGACCTGACCGAGCATTTTTTCCGGATCGAACATCGTTTTCCCTCGTGTGGACCAGGCCCATCCTGAGCCACGCAGGCTACGCCGCCACGTGCTCCAAGTCACAGGCGGCCGCCCTTCCGGGGCGGCTTGGGCGAGGCTGTGGCAGAATGCCGGGCTGATTCCGCCCCGATTTGATTCATGTCCCGTTCCCGGAAGTTTCCCTGCGAGAACCTGTCCAGCGCCCCCTGCCGGGCCGAGCAGGGCGGCCGCTGATGGCCGACAGCAGCGGAAGCCATGCGCCGCGCAGCCCGTTCCGGGCCTGGCAAGCGTTTCTCTGGTCGATGCAGGGCCTGCGCGCCACCTGGGCCGTGGAATCCTCGTTCCGTCTCGAGGTCTATCTTTTCGTCGTGCTCGCGCCGCTGGCGTTATGGTTGGGCGGGACCGGGGTCGAGCGCTCGATCCTGATCGGCTCGATGATGATCGTGCTGATCATCGAAGTGCTCAACTCGGCCGTGGAAGCGGTCGTGGACCGCTGGGGTCCGGAAATGCACGAACTCGCGGGGCGTGCGAAAGACATGGGGTCGGCGGCCGTGTTCCTCGCCGACATGAACGTTTTGCTCTGCTGGGGACTGATCCTGGTCCCGCGTTACCTGGATTGAGACCGGCATGGAATGGATTTTCAGCAGCGAGATCTGGATCGCCCTGTTCACCCTGGCGACCCTGGAGATCGTGCTCGGCGTCGACAACCTGGTCTTCATCTCCATCGCCGTCAGTCGCCTTCCGCCCGACCGCCGTCCGGCCGCGCGCCGGTTCGGCCTGGCCCTGGCCTGCGTCACCCGCATCCTGCTGCTGGTGTCGCTGGCCTTCCTGGCCAAGATGCAGAACAACCTGTTCTCGCTGTTCGGCCAGGATTTTTCCGTGCGCGACCTGGTGTTGATCGGCGGCGGCCTGTTCCTGCTGGTCAAGGGCACGATGGAGATCCACGACGCCGTCGAAGGCGAAGGCGAAGAGGCCGGCATCGACACGCGTCCCTCGGCGGTATTCGGCATGGTCATCGCCCAGATCGCCATCATCGACATCGTGTTTTCGCTCGACTCGGTCATCACCGCGGTCGGCATGGTCAGCAACGTCCCGGTGATGATCGCGGCGATCATGATCGCCGTGGGCGTGATGCTGTTCGCCTCCAACCCCATCGGCGATTTCATCGATCGCCATCCGACAGTGAAGATGCTGGCGTTGGCCTTCATCATCCTGGTCGGCGTCGCGCTGATCGCCGACGGTTTCGAATTCCATATCGATCGCCGCTTCCTCTACTTCGCGATGGCGTTCTCGGCCGCGGTCGAATCGCTGAACATCCTCGCCAAGAAAAAACGCAGCGGCCGGCTGCGTTGACGGACCCTAGCGCGTCGTCGCGACGCGCAGGGCCGCGAGCAGCGCGTCGGGTTCGACCGTGACCAGCGAGCACACCGGCCCCCGGCACAGGCTGGCTATCCCTTCGGGCCCGCCTGGCTTTGTGGCCAGCGCCGGCGCGAGCGTCGCCGCCTCGTCATCCAGCAGGTAAAGCCTGAAAGCGCCTTGCGGTTCGCTGGCGAGCAGTTCGCGCCAACGCGTTAGCGCAGGCGGCTCTCCGCGCACGATCACCTGCATCGGCGGGTCGAGCCATTCGCGCAGGGCCATCGCCAGGCTGCAGGCCGCCTGCGGCAGATCGGACAGCGCCGCCCATCCCGCGCGCAGGGTCGCTTCGGCGGCATCCAGGTAGCGCGGTTCCGCCAGCAACCAGCCGAGTTCCTGCAGCGCGCGCGCGGCGACGCCGTTGCCGGCAGGCGTGGATTCGTCGAGCCAGGGTTTCGGTCTTTGCGGCAGCGCAGGGTGATCGTGCGCGGTGAAAAAGAAACCGCCCTGCGCCGTGTCGGCGAAATCCCGCAGCAGGGTGTCGGCCAACTCCTGCGCGAAGCGCAGCCAGCGGGCGTTCCCGTTCGCGCGCAGCAGGTCGAGTGCGGCCTGCAGGGTCGCGGCATGATCGTCGAGGAAGCCCGGGCCGTCGCCACCGATCACCGCCGGCAAACGACCGCGCACATCGCGGGCCGATTCGATTCGTTCGAGTAGGCGCTGCGCTTCGTCCAGCCAGTCCTCGCGCCGCAGCGTCAGTCCGGCGCGCGCCAGGCCGCTGGCCAGGAGCGCGTTCCAGAACGTCAGCCGCTTGTCGTCGCGCGCGGGACGCCCGCGGGTCGAGCGTTCCGCCAGCAGCTGCCGGCGCGCGCGTTCGATCAGATCGGCGGCGGCGTCTTGATCGAGCGAAAGCGCCGCGGCGACCTGCGCCGGCGTGCGCGCCGCATGCAGGTGCCAATACCTGTCTTCGAAATTCGCCGCGCGATCCAGGCCGTAGTGCAGTCGCGCGGCCGTGCGTGCGTCTTCGTCCACCGCGGCATCGAAGGCAGCGCTATCCCAGACGTAGTAGCGTCCTTCCTCGCCTTCCGAATCGGCACCCAGCGCCGAACAGAAGCCGCCGCCTTCGGCGCGCATCTCCCGTTGCAGCCAGCCGACGATGCCTTCGGCGGCGGTGCGGAAATCCGCTCGGTCGAAGCGCATCGCCGCTTCGGCGTACACCGGCAGCAGCTGCGCGTTGTCGTACAGCATCTTCTCGAAATGCGGGATGTCCCAGCGCTCGTCCACGCAGTAGCGGAAGAAGCCTCCGGCCAGCTGATCGTGCAGGCCGCGCGCGGCCATGCGTTCCAGCGTGAGCGACGCCATGCCTCCCGCTTCGGTGTCGCCATCGCGGGCCAGCGCGAGCAATAACTCGAGTTCGCCGGCGTGCGGGAATTTCGGGCCGCCCTGCTGGCCGCCGTTCTCGCGGTCGAAGCCGGCCTCGGCGCGCGCACGCGCCTTCTGCAGCGGGGCGTCCGACAGTTCGCCCGCATGCGCGCCGTCGCGGCCGTAAGCGCCCAGGAACTCCCGCAGCGCCTCGTTCTGCTGGCGCACCTGGTCGCGACGCGTGTCCCACCAGTCGCGCACGCCGCGCAGCACGTCGGCGAACCCCGGCATGCCGTAGCGCGGCTGTTTCGGGAAATAAGTGCCGGCATAGAAGGGCACGAGGTCGTGCGGGTCGAGGAAGACGGTCAGCGGCCAGCCGCCACCGCGTCGCGTCAAAGCCTGGTGCGAAAGCTGGTAGATGCGGTCGAGATCGGGCCGCTCCTCGCGATCGACCTTGATGTTGACGAACAGGCGGTTCATCAGTTCGCCGATGGCGGCGTCTTCGAAACTCTCGTGCGCCATCACATGGCACCAGTGGCAGGCCGAGTAGCCGATCGACAACAGGATCGGGCGGTCGGCGCCGCGCGCCGCCGCCAGCGCCTCGTCGGACCAGGGCCACCAGTCCACCGGGTTGTCGGCGTGCTGGCGAAGATAAAGGCTGTCCTGCCGGGCGAGTCGGTTCGTCATGCCGCGAGTATGGGCCGTCGGGCCTCGCCGGACACGCGAGTCCGGTACGCCGGGGCGGCGCGCCGGGCCGCGCTCAGGCAAAATAGGTGCATGCCCGGCCCCTTCCTGCACGACATCGACCCCATCGCCGTATCGCTGCCGTTCTGGCCGCATGGCATCCACTGGTACGGCATCATGTACCTGCTCGGCTTCGGCGCTGCCTGGTGGATGGGCATGCGCCGCGTGCGCGCCGGCCGGCTGCCGGGCGTGAACGAACAGGGCTTCGGCGACCTGCTGTTCTACGCGATGCTCGGCGTCGTGCTGGGCGGCCGCATCGGTTACGTGCTGTTCTATTCCTTCGGCGATTTCCTCGCCAATCCGCTGTTCCTGTTCCGCATCAACGAAGGCGGCATGAGCTTCCACGGCGGATTGCTCGGCGTGATGATCGCGGTGGCGTGGTGGTCCTGGCGGCAGCGCCTGCATGTGTTCGACACGATGGATTTCATCGCACCGCTGGTGCCGGCGGGCCTCGGTTTCGGCCGGCTCGGCAACTACATCGGCGGCGAGCTCTGGGGAAAACTCACCGGCGGCCAGTGGGGCGTGATCTTCCCGCATAGCGATCTCGGCCCTTACACCGGGCTGCCGATGGAGCGCCTGCGCGAGCTGCAGGCCAGCGGCGCGCTCGATGCCTATGCCCGCCATCCCTCGCAGCTCTACCAGGCCGCGCTGGAAGGCCTGGTCATGTTCCTCGTTCTGTATTTCTTCTCGCGGAAGCCGCGGCCGCGTTACGCGGTATCGGGCATGTTCGCGTTGTTGTACGGCTGTTTCCGTTTCCTGGTCGAGTTCGTGCGCGTGCCCGATGCGCAATTGGGCTATCTCGCCTTCGACTGGTTGACCATGGGTCAGCTGCTGTCCCTGCCGCTGATCGGCGTGGGCTTGTTCCTTTTGTGGTTGTCGCACCGTGCGCCGACGCTGGCGCCGGCACCGCCTGCCTGAGGTCCGACATGCGTCAATACCTCGACGTGCTCGACCATGTGATGCGCCACGGCGCCGAGAAGTCGGATCGCACCGGTACCGGCACGCGTTCGGTCTTCGGCGCGCAGATGCGCTTCGATCTCTCGGAGGGGTTCCCGCTGGTCACGACGAAGAAGCTGCACCTGCGCTCGATCGTGCATGAGCTGCTGTGGTTCCTAAAAGGCGAGACGAACATCGCCTACCTGAAGGAAAACAAGGTCAGCATCTGGGACGAATGGGCCGACGCCAAGGGCGAACTCGGCCCGGTTTACGGCAAGCAATGGCGCAGTTGGGGCACGCCCGACGGCCGCACGATAGACCAGATCCAGTGGCTGCTCGACGAGATCCGCCGCAATCCCGATTCGCGTCGCCTGATCGTCAGTGCCTGGAACGTCGCCGACCTGCCGAAGATGGCCTTGATGCCCTGCCACGCGTTGTTCCAGTTCTACGTCGCCGACGGCAAGCTCAGTTGCCAGTTGTACCAGCGCTCGGCCGACCTGTTCCTTGGCGTGCCCTTCAATATCGCCAGCTATGCCTTGTTGACGCACATGATCGCCCAGGTCTGCGGGCTCGGCGTCGGCGATTTCGTCCACACCCTGGGCGATGCGCACATCTATTCGAACCATTACGAGCAGGTGAACGAACAGCTGTCGCGCGCACCGCGCGCCCTGCCGACGCTGCGCCTGAATCCGGCGGTGGCCGACCTGTTCGCCTTCCGTTACGAGGATATCGAGATCCTCGACTACGACCCGCATCCGGCCATCAAGGCCCCGGTGGCGGTGTGATGATTTCGCTGGTGGCCGCGCTCGATCGCGACTACGCCATCGGCCGCGGCAACGACCTGCCGTGGAAACTGCCGGACGACTTGAAGCGCTTCAAGGCGTTGACGCTGGGCAAGCCGGTGTTGATGGGGCGCAAGACGGCGCAATCGCTCGGTCGCGCGCTGCCGGGACGGCGCAACCTCGTGCTGACGCGTTCGGGTCGCGCGCCGTTCGACGGGATGGAAACGATCGCCTCGTTCGACGAAGCGATCGCGACGTTGCAAGGCGATGAGCTGATGGTGATCGGCGGCGGCGAGATATATGCGCTGGCCCTGCCGTTCGCGACGCATCTCTACCTGACGCATGTCGATACTGATGTCGGCGATGCCGATGCATTTTTTCCGCGATTCGATGCCGCGGACTGGAACATCGTGCATCGCGAATCGCACCCGGCCGATTCGCGGCATGCGTTCGCCTTCGAATTCGTCGACTACGTCCGGCGCTGAGCCGGCGATTCAATCCCCGGCTTTTTCGCCGGCCGCCATCTTGCGACCTTCGACCTGGTGCAGGCGCAGTTCGGGGCCGAGCTCGAGTGCGCTGAGCTTGCCGCCCCAGACGGCGCCGGTGTCGATGCTGTAGATGCCCAGGCCCATGAACAGGCCGAGCGTGGACCAGTGGCCGCAGACCAGGGGCAATTCGCGCGGCGCATGGCCGGGCACTTCGAACCAGGGGTACATGCCGGGTTGCTGCGTACCGGGGCGGCCCTTGTCGGAAAAACCGATGCGCCCGGCCGGCGTGCAATAGCGCATGCGCGTGAAGATGTTGACGATGGCGCGGAAACGCTCGGGTCCGCCGAGTTTCGGCGACCAGGCCGGTTTGTCGCCGTACATGTTCTTCAGGTACTTGCGATAACCGTCGCCGTGCAACAGGTCTTCGACCTCGCGCGCGCGCGCCTCGGCGATCTTCAGCGTCCACTTCGGCGCCAGGCCGGCGTGCACCATGGCGAAGCCCAGCGTGCGATCGACATGCAGCAGCTTCTGCCGGCGCAGCCAGTCCATCAGCACGTCGCGGTCCTCGGCGAACAGCACGCGCTGCAGGTCGGGATTGACCTTGCGCTGGTCCTGTTCCTGCCGCTGCGCGATCGCCAACAGGGAAAGATCGTGATTGCCGAGCACGATGGTGCTGTGGATCGCCAGCGAATGGATCAGGCGCAGCGTTTCCAGCGATTGCCCGCCGCGGTTGACCAGGTCGCCGCAGAACCAAAGGCGGTCCTTCAGCGGATCGAAGCGGATCTTTTCGAGCAGGCGCTGCAGCGCGTCGTAGCAGCCCTGCACGTCGCCGATGGCGTAGGTGCTCATGCGCGCGCCTTCAGTGCAGCGTCCGCGGCACGGACAGCGTGAACGGCGCGATCGGCGCGTCGAAGGACGTGCCATCGTCGGCCAGCATCTGGTAACTGCCGCGCATGGTGCCGAGCGCCGTCTCCAGCACGGCGCCGGAGGTGTATTCGAATTCGTCGCCCGGTCGCAGCCAGGGCTGTTCGCCGACGACGCCGTCGCCGCGCACTTCCTGCACCTTGCCGTTGTCGTCGGTGATGATCCAGTGGCGGCTCAGCAGGCGCGCCGGCACGGCGCCGCCGTTGCGGATGCGGATCGTATAGGCAAAGACGAAACGCCCTTCCTCCGGCGTCGATTGCTCGGACAGGAAGCGGGTCAGGACGTCGATGTGGATCTGGTGCGAAGGCGAGCCCATGGCCCGATTCTACGTCAGCCCGCGGTCGGCGGTCGTCGCGCCAGGTGGTTGGCCAGGGCGATGAACTGCGCGACTTCGAGCTGCTCGGCCCGCGCGTCCGGCCGCAGTCCCGCCGCGGCGATGTCGTCGCCGCTGCAAAGCTGCTGCACGGCGTTGCGCAGGGTCTTGCGGCGCTGGCCGAAGGCATCGCGCACGAGCGCCTCGAACAGGGGGAAATCGACGATGCCGACCTGGTCGGCCGGTTTCGGAATCAGGCGCACCACGGCCGAATCGACTTTCGGCGGCGGCCGGAACGCGCCTGGCGGCACGTCGAACAGCGGTTGCACGCGGCAAAGGGCTTGCAGCATCACGCTCAGGCGGCCGTACACCTTGCTGCCGGGTGCCGAGGCCATGCGGTCGACGACCTCCTTCTGCAGCATGAAGTGCATGTCGACGATCGCTTCGGCGTGTTCGAGCACATGGAACAGGATCGGCGTGGAGATGTTGTAGGGCAGGTTGCCGACCAGCCGGATGCGGCCCTCGCCGGCGAGCTTGCCGAAATCCACCTTCAGCACGTCCTTGTGCACGATCGTCAGTTCGCCCAGGCCTTCCGAAGCTTCCATCAGCGGCGTGATCAGGTCGCGGTCGAATTCGACCACGGTCAGCGAACCGTGCCGGCGCAGCAGGGGGAAGGTGATCGCGCCCTGGCCCGGGCCGATCTCGACCAGCCGATCGCCCGGTCGGGGATTCACCGCCAGCACGATCTTTTCGATCACGCCGCGCTCGTGCAGGAAATGCTGGCCCAGGTTCTTCTTCGGCGGATCCTTGAAATGGCTCATGCCAGCAGTCTCCGCTGCGCCAGGCGCGCGCACAACTCCACTGCCGCCTGCAGGCTGGAAGGATCGGCGATGCCGCGGCCGGCGATCTCGAGCGCGGTGCCGTGGTCGACCGCCACGCGCGGATAAGGCAGGCCGAGCGTGATGTTCACCGCCTGCTCGAACCCGGCGTGCTTGAGTACCGGCAAGCCCTGGTCGTGGTACATCGCGAGCACGGCGTCGAACCCGGCGAGCTTGCGCGGCAGGAAGGCGGTGTCGGCCGGCAGGGGGCCGACCAGGTCCATGCCCTCGTCGCGCAGCGTGCGCAGCAGCGGCGCGATGACTTCGATTTCCTCGCGCCCCAACAGGCCCTCTTCGCCGGCGTGCGGGTTCAGGCCGAGCACGGCGATGCGCGGCGACGCGATACCGAAGCGCCGGCGCAGGGAAGCGTCCAGGATGCGCAGGCAGCGTTCGAGCGATGGCGGCGTGATGGCGTCGGCGACTTCGCGCAGCGGCAGGTGCGTCGTCGCCAGCGCGACGCGCATGGCCGGGTTGGCCAGCATCATCACGACATCGCAGCCGGCCTGTTCGGCCAGCAGTTCGGTCGTTCCCGTATAGGCGATGCCGCCGGCATTGATCGCGGCCTTGTTCACCGGACCGGTGACGAGGCCGTCGAACTCGCCATCGAGGCAGGCCTGGCCGCCGAGCCGCAGCGCGGCGATGACCTGCGCGGCATTCGCGGGGTCGGGACGTCCGAACACCGTGTCGCCATCCTGGCGCAGCGGCAGCACGGCCAGTTCGCCGGGACCGCAGTCCTCATGCGCATCGCGCAGGCTCAGTGGCAGGCCCAAGGTCTCAGCGGCCTGGTGCAAGGTCTGTGGATCGGCGATCGCGGTCAGGCGCGCCAGTTGCTCGCGCTGGGCGAGGCGGACGCAAAGCTCGGGACCGACGCCCGCGGGTTCGCCCGGTACGAGCGCCAGCCGCGGACGCATGCGCGCTCAGGCACCGCCGAGGCGGGTCTCGACGTAGGCGTCGGAGCGCAACTGGCGCAGGAAGCGCTCATAGGCTTCTTCGCCCTTGCGTTGTCCGATGACTTCGCGGGCACGCGCGCGTTTGTTCTCTTCCGTCACATCCTGCTGGCGGCTGGCGATGCGCTTGAGGAAATGGAAGCCGACCTCGCTCTGGAAGATCGGCGAAACCTCGCCGTCCTTCAGGTTGGTGATCTGGGCGGCAATGGCGGTGCCCCACTGGTCGGCGACGAACCAGCCCATGTCGCCGCCGGCGTTGCGCGTGTTCGTATTGTCGGAAGCTTCTCGCGCCACCTTGGCGAAGTCTTCGCCGCCGACGACCCGGGCGTGCAGGGCCTCGATCTTCTGGCGCGCGGCTTCGGCGTTCACCAGGTCGGAGGTCCGCACCATGATGTCGGAGGCGCGGTACTGGGTAACCATCTGCTGCTGGGCGCCGCGCTTCTCGATCATCTGCACGATCTGGAAACCGCTCTGGCCGCGGACCGGCTCGGTGATCTGGCCCGGTTGCATCTGCTGCAGCATGTTGGCGAACACCGGAGGCACCGCTTCGAGGGTGCGCCAGCCGATCTCGCCGCCGTCGAGCGCGTTCTGCGCCTGCGAATAGCGGATGGCGGCAGAACGGAAGTCGATCTCGCCGCGTTCGACCATCGACTTGATGCCCTCGATGCGCGATCTCGCCGCGGCGATCTCGTCCGGGGTGGCGCCGTCGGCGAGGTTCAACTGGATATTCGCCAGGTGCATTTCCTCGCCGCCGAACTGCTGCGCGCTGAGGGCCTGGTCGATCTCGGCTTCGCTGATCTGCACCGAGCTCTGCAGGTAGCGCTGGCGAAGGCGCTGCACGGTGATTTCGTCGCGCAGGTTCGAGCGGAACTCGTCGAAGCTGAGACCGTCGGCGGCCAGGCGCTGGCGCAGCTGCTCCACAGTCAGGTTGTTCTGGCTGGCGATGCTGCCGACCGCCTGCTGCAGCTCGGCATCGGCGATGCGGATGCCGGAATCGTTGGCGCGCTGTACCTGCAGGTGCAGCAGGACCAGCCGGTCCAGCACCTGCTTCTCCAGGATGTCGCGCGGCGGCAGCTGTTCCGGTTGGCTGGCGTACTGCGCGGTGATGTTGGCGACTGCACGGTCGAGTTCGCTGCGCAGGATCACCGACTCGTCGACGACGGCGGCGATGCTGTCGATACGCGTAGACGGCAGGGCCTGTGCATGGGCGAGGCCGCCGGCGGCAAGCAGGGCGAGGCCGGCAAACAAAGAGGCGAGGGGCTTCAACGTGGGGTTCATCCGGTCACCGGCTCCGTGGCGCCCGCAGGCGCGTGGCAAGTCTTCGAAGGGCCGCGGGGCGGCCTGTCAGCGCGAATATCCAAGAATAGCATCATCGAGCAGGCGCCTCGTGTCGCGACCGAAGCTGCCGAGTCCGTTGAGTTCGATTTCGAGGTAGATCGCGATGTTTTCCTGGCTGTTGAAACTGCGCACGTACTGGCGGCCGAGCAGGCGCACGGCCGTGCAGCAGCTGCGCCATTCGAAGCCGGCCAGGGCTTCCAGCGTCTGGCGGTCGCGCAGCGAGTAGTTCCAACGGCCGTACAGGCTCCAGCGGGCATTGACCGGTATGACCAGGCTCAGGTCCGTTTGTTCCAGTTCGCCGCGCCGGTAGCGATAGGCGGCGTTGAACAGGCCGCCATCGCCGAAGCGGTACTGGCTGCGCAGGCTGGACAGGTCCGTGCGTCGGCGGTCCGGATCCCACTGCTGGGTCAGGCTCAGCTCCCAGCGATCGTTCAGCGCCACGCTGGCCTGGGCGACCCAGTCGCTGCCGTTGTCGGAGATCGGGCTGGCGCCGGGCAGGGTGACCCGCGGCGGATCGAAATAGGTGATGCGGCCCAGGCTGAGGCTCAGCATCTCGCGGCCGTTGTCGGCGTTCAGGAAGCGACTGGTCAGCGCCAGGGTCAACTGGTTGGCGTCGCTCTGCCGGTCCGCGCCGCCGAAGCGGTTGTCCCGGAAGAGAGAGTTCCAGCTGAAGCTGAGTTCGCGCGTGTCGAACAGCGGCAGGTCGTCCTGGTTGCGGTAAGGCGCGTACAGGTAGAACAGGCGCGGTTCCAGGGTCTGGATGATCGACTTGCCGCTCCAGTTCGTG
>CAYWHO010000059.1:0-11123 GCA_964458195.1 uncultured Arenimonas sp. | reverse complement strand
ACCGTATCGCCGAGGCCGCCGGCGTGCCGTCCGAGAAGGACCTGTACCAGGCCCACCTCGACATCTTCCTCGATCCGAACGATCCGGCCGTTGTCGCCGCCGCGCGCGCCGAAGGCATCCCTGACAGTTGGCTGGAGGCCGCCACGCGCTCGCCGGTGTACAAGCTGGCGGTGGACTGGAAGCTGGCGCTGCCGCTGCATCCGGAATACCGCACGTTGCCCATGGTTTGGTACGTGCCGCCGCTGTCGCCGGTGCAATCGGCGACCGACGCCGGACGGCTCGGCAAGAACGGCGAGATCCCGGACGTGAAGTCGCTGCGCATCCCGGTGCGCTATCTCGCCAACCTGCTCACCGCCGGCGACGAAGCGCCGGTGATCCGCGCGATGGAGCGCATGCTGGCCATGCGTGCCTGGCGGCGAGCGATGAACGTCGATGGCGTGGAGGATCTGGAAGTGTTGGCGCAGGCCGGCCTGAGCAAGGCGCAGGCGGAAGAGATGTACCGTTATCTCGCGATCGCCAACTACGAGGACCGCTTCGTCATCCCCAGCGCGCACCGCGAATACGCCAACGACGCCTTCGGCGAGCGTGGCGGCTGCGGTTTCACCTTCGGCAACGGCTGCTCGCCCTCGTCGCCCGCCGAGGCGCTGTTCGGCGGTCGCCCGACAACGACCTATCACGTGCCGCCGAATCGGCAGCAAACCGACAAGGAGCGCGCATGAGACTGCTCAAGTTGTTGAGTGTGCTGATCGACTACCCGCGCGAGACCTTGTGGCGGCACGGCGACGAGCTGCGCGCCGCTACCGTGGACCCCGTCATCGCCGTGCCCCGGCAGGCGCAGTTGACCGCCTTCCTTGACGAACTGCTGGCGCTGGAGCCGATGGCGGCCCAGGAGCGCTGGCTCGGCTTGTTCGACCGCGGTCGCGCCATGAGCCTGTTGCTGTTCGAGCACATCCACGGCGAATCGCGCGATCGCGGCCAGGCGATGGTGGACCTGCTGGAGACTTACCGGCGCAACGGTTTCGAACTGGCCAGCAAGGAATTGCCGGACTATCTGCCGCTGCTGCTGGAGTACCTGGCGCAGCGCCCGATGGAGGAGGTGGCCGACTGGTTGCGGCACACCTCGCACATCCTGGAATTGCTCGCCGCGCGCGCGGCCGAACGCGATAGCCCGTACGCCGTGCTGTTCGAGACGCTGGTGGAAATCGCCATCGGCCAGGTCGAGCTTGGCGTACTGCGCCAGCGCGTCGCCAGCGAGGCACGCGACGACACGCCCGAAGTGATGGACGCCGTCTGGGAGGAGGAAGCCGTGCGCTTCGGCGCCGACGCCCCGGAACAGGACTGCTCGCCGCCGCGTCGCTTGCCCGCAGGCGCGCGCCCGGCCGAAACGAGGACTTCGCCATGAATTACGTCAACGTCTTCTTCTTCCAGATTTACCCTTACATCGCCTTGGCGGTGTTCGCGATCGGCTGCTGGGCGCGTTTCGACCACGACCCCTACAGCTGGCGCACAAGTTCGAGCCAGCTGCTGTCCGGAAAGTGGATGCGGCTCGGCAGCAACTGGTTCCATCTCGGCGTGCTCGCCATCCTCGGCGGCCATTTCGTCGGCCTGCTGACGCCGCATTCCGTTTACGAGCATTTCATTACGGCGCCGCAGAAGCAGTTGCTGGCGATGGTGGCGGGCGGCATCTTCGGCGTCGTCTGTTTCATCGGTCTGACCATTCTGCTGCTGCGACGCTTGTTCAATCCGCGCATCCGGGCCACCGGCACGGGTCGCGACCTGCTCGTGCTCATTCTGCTGTACGCCCAGTTGCTGCTCGGCCTGGCTTCGATCGTGGTGTCGCGCGGGCACATGGATGGCGCGCAGATGGTGAAGCTGGCCGAGTGGGCGCAGCACATCGTCACCTTCCGGCTGGGCGCGGCGGATTTCGTCGCCGATGCGCACTGGATCTTCAAGGCGCACATCACCCTCGGCCTGACCCTGGTGCTGATCACGCCCTTCACCCGCCTGGTGCACGTCTGGAGCGTTCCGATCTCCTATTTGCGTCGCCCCTACCAAGTCGTGCGCAAGCGCTCTGCGCCGCTCGACTATTCGGGGCGTTGAATGAGCCGTCCCATTCCCCTCGTGATGGATCCGGGAAGCTTCGCCGAAGCGGCGCGCGCGCAGGCGGCGGAGACGCATGCGCATTCCGAAGAGCTCCTCCAGCCGTTGCCCGGCCACGCACCCGCATGGATTCGCGTCGGCGATACCGAGATCAGCGAAGCCGACATCGCCCGCGAGATGCAGCACCATCGCGCCGCCGACCCGCACCAGGCGCGTGCCGATGCGGCGCGGGCCTTGGTGGTGCGCGAACTGCTGCGGCGCGAGGCGGCGCGCCTCGAACTGGACGGCGAAAGCCTGCGCGAGGGCGACGAAACCGGCGAAGAGGCGGCGGTGCGCATCCTGCTGGAGCGCGAAGTGCTCACCCCGACCCCGGACGAAAGCGCCTGCCGGCGCTATTTCGAACAGAACCGCGAGCGCCTGCGCGAACCCGACCGCGTGCGCGTGCGGCACATCCTGCTGGCCGCCCCGCCGGCGGATGCCGGCGCCCGCGCGCGTGCCTGCGAGCTGGGCGATCGGCTGATCGAGGAGTTGCGCGAGCACCCGGAGCGCTTCACCGAGTTCGCGCTGCGTCACTCGGCTTGTCCCTCGCGCGATGACGGCGGCGAACTCGGCTGGATAGGGCGGGGCGACACCATGCCGGAATTCGAACGGCAGCTGTTCATGCTAAAGCCGGGTCTGGCCGGGTTGACGGTGGAAACGCGCTACGGCCACCACGTGGTGATGGTCGACGAAGTTGTGCGCGGCCAGCCGCTGGAATTCGCCCAGGCGGCCGAACGGATCGCCGCTTACCTGGAAACCCAGGCGCGGCAGAACGGCATCCATCAGTATCTGCAGATACTGGCCCAACAGCATGGCGTGGCCGGCCTGGAAGCGGACGGGGCTTCGTCCAGTTGATCTGCGTCAACTGCGGGGCGATTTTCGCCGCTGAGGCCAATCGCACCGAGGTCCGTTTGACGGCGATCAATTCCCGCGGTACCGGCGATGTCTAGCATGCCCGATAGAGAGGAGCGGTGCGCAGCGCGCCGCTTCACGAATCCGTCAAAAGGGGCTCTGCCATGTCCGAATATCGCCAGGTCAATCCCGTGCAGCAGCAAGTGGCGTTGTGGGCGAGCACGCTCTCGTTCACGGTGTGCTTTGCGGTGTGGACGATCTTTTCCATCATCGGCCTGCAGATCAAGCAGGAGCTGGGGCTCAACGACACCCAGTTCGGCCTGCTCGCCGCCACGCCCATCCTGACGGGCTCGCTGATCCGCCTGGCATTGGGCATCTGGACCGACCAGATCGGCGGCCGCATCGTCTTCACCGGCGTGATGCTGTCGGCGGCCGCCGCGACCTGGTTCCTCACTACCATGTCCACCTACGAGGGCTATCTGTTCGCGGCCTTGCTGGTCGGCATCGCCGGCGGCTCCTTCGCGGTCGGCATCGCCTACGTGTCGAAATGGTTCCCGAAGGAAAAGCAGGGCACGGCCCTTGGCGTCTTCGGCGCCGGCAACGTCGGCGCGGCGGTCACCAAATTGGGGGCGCCGCTCATCATGGTGGCCTACGGCTGGCACACGGTGGCGCAGATCTGGGCGAGCGTGCTGGCGGTGGCCGCCATCGCCTTCTTTCTCGTCACCAAGGACGATCCGGAACACGCCGCCCGTCGCGCGTCCGGCACCAAACCGCAGCCTTTCCTCAAGCAGCTCGAACCGCTGAAGAACCTTCAGGTATGGCGCTTCTCGCTGTACTACTTTTTCGTCTTCGGCGCGTTCGTGGCGCTGGCGCTGTGGCTGCCGCGTTACCTGGTCGGCGCCTATGGCCTGGACGTGGCCACCGCCGGCGTCATCGGCGCCTGCTATTCGATCCCGGCCTCGCTTTTCCGCATCGTCGGTGGCTGGTTGTCGGACCGTTTCGGGGCCCGAACGGTCATGTACTGGACCTTCGGCGTGTCCAGCGTATGCACGTTCCTGCTTTCCTATCCGAGCACCACGTACGTCGTGTCCGGCATCAAGGGGCCGATCGAGTTCACCCTGGCCATGGGCGTGGTGCCGTTCACCGTGCTGGTGTTCGTGCTCGGATTCTTCATGTCCTTGGGCAAGGCGGCGGTGTACAAGCACATCCCGGTGTACTACCCGAGCCACGTCGGTGCGGTCGGCGGCGTTGTCGGCATGATCGGCGGCCTGGGCGGTTTCATCCTGCCGATCACCTTCGGCGCCCTCAACGATCGCATCGGCGTCTGGACGAGCTGCTTCATGCTGCTGTTCGTCCTGGTGTCGACCGCATTGGTCTGGATGCACTTCGCCATCCGCCGCATGGAGCGCCGGCATTTCCCGCAGATCGGGGGCGAGACCGACCTGCCCGAGATCATCAACGCGACCCGGCCGCGCTGAGTCATGGACCGCCATCTCGACGCCGAGCAGGCTCTGCAAAGACTGCGCGACGGCAATGCACGCTTCGTGCAGCACGTCGTCAGTCTCGATGCCCTGCTCAGCCACGCCCGCCGGGCCGAGCAGGCGCGCGAGCAACGTCCGTTCGCGGTGGTGCTTGGCTGTTCCGATTCCCGCGCACCGGCCGAGTTCATCTTCGACCAGGGCTTGGGTGACCTGTTCGTGATCCGTGTCGCCGGCAACATCGCCGCGCCCTCGCAGGTGGGCAGCATCGAATTCGCGATCGAGCGCTTCGGCGTCGAACTGGTGGTGGTGCTGGGGCATTCGAACTGCGGCGCCGTGCGCGCCACCCTGGACCATTGTTTCCGCCCGGAAGAAACATCGGCCGGACTGCATGCCATCGTCGATCGCATCCGGCCAGCGGTGCAACCGCTGGCGGCCATCGCGGCGCACGATGACGAGGCGCTGATGGCGGCGGCCGTACGCGCCAACGTTTGCGCCACCTTGCACGCGCTGCGCAATGCTTCGTGCCTGTTGGAGGAACGCATCGGCGCCGGCCAGTTGCGCATTGTCGGCGCCGACTACGATCTCGCCAGCGGCGAGGTGCGCTTCTTCGAAGCGACTTGACCCAAGTCAAGGAGCGGGTTCCGGTGGCGCGCCATTCTGCCCGGAACGCTGGAGGCGGAACATGGCGCACGATGTGGCGGTGATAGGAGCCGGACCGGCCGGGCTTTGCCTGGCGGCGGCGCTTTCGGGCTGCGGGCTCGATGTGGTGGTGGTCGAGCAGCAGCCGGAGGAGCGGTTGCGGGCGCCGCCGGACGATGGTCGCGAAATCGCCCTGACACATCGCTCGCGCCGAATCCTGGACAGGCTCGGCTTATGGCAACGGTTCGAGGAGACCGAGATCGCACCGCTGCGCGATGCGCTCGTGCTGGACGGCGATGCGCACCTTGGATTGCGATTCGCCCTGTCGGGCCGGGGCGAGGAGCCATTGGGTTGGTTGGTGCCGAACAATGCCATCCGGCGCGCGGCGTTCGAAGTCGCCTCTACCTGCCCGGATGTCGAAGTGATCGCCGGTCGCCGCGTGCTGCAGGCGCGTTGCGAAGCGGGCGGCGTGCGTGTCGCGCTCGACGACGGTCGCGAGTTGGAAGCGCAGTTGCTAGTGGCGGCGGACAGCCGTTTCTCGGAGTCGCGCCGCGCCATGGGCATCGCCGCCGAACTGCACGATTTTGCGCGCACCATGCTGGTCGGACGAGTGCGCCACGAAGTCGGCCATGATCGGGTCGCCTGGGAGTGGTTCCGTTACGGCCAAACGCTGGCGCTGTTGCCACTGCACGATCCGAACTGCTCATCCGCGGTGATCACGGTCGGTCCGGACGAGGCGCGACGATTGTTGAGCCTGCGGGGCGAGGCTCTCGATGCCGAGCTGGGCCGTCGTTTCGATGGTCGCCTGGGTAGGATCAAGGCCGTGACCGAATTTCATGCTTACCCGCTGGTCGGCGTGTATCCGCGTCGTTTCAGCAGCGAGCGCTTCGTTCTGGTCGGCGACGCGGCGGTGGGAATGCATCCGGTAACCGCGCATGGCTTCAACTTCGGCTTGCTCGGCATCGAGACATTGGCCCGGCGCCTGCGCGAAGCGAAGAACGCCGGCCGCGCGATCCACGACGTCTCGTTGCTGGCTGGTTTCGCCCGCGAGCATCGGCGTGCGACCCGTCCCCTGTACCTGGCTACGCTGATCATCAGCAAGCTCTACGCCGATGATCGACTGCCGATGCGCGTCGCCCGGAAGGCCTTGCTTGGCGTCGTGCGGCGACTACCGCCGTTCCAGCGCCTGGTGGTGCGTACCCTGACCGACGTGGGCGAAACCCGTCGTCCGCGGTGGATGCCTCAGGTGCGCTGAAGCTGCAGCAGGCGGCCGTCACTCGACACGGCCAGGAAGCGTCCGATCTGGCCCGCCTTGATCTGTTCCAGCATCATCCGCAGCGGTTGTGCGGCCTGGTCGGTATTGGGCGCGTGGCCGCCGCGTCCGTCCAGGGCGGCGACGAACAATACGTCCCAGTGCGGTGTGGCCTGGCGCGATTCGAGTTTCAGTTCGGCGAAGGAGGCGATCTCCTGCGGGAGCTTGTCGACGCAGACCAGCGGCGCCAGCGCGCCGCCTTCGCCACGCCCGAACGCCGCACGCTCGTCGGCGTTGGCGTCGCGCGGCAATTCGGCTTGCGCGAATACCAGCAGCAGGCGTTGCGGCTCGGACTGTTGCCGGGCGAGTTGCAGGAAATCGTCGAAGCTTCGCATGTACGGCTTCCGTAGGTTGAGGCTCATGTCGCCGCAGCGACGACATCGGCGGGTGGGACGCCCTGGTCGATCCAGGTCTGCAGCGACGGTAGCCGCGTAGCGGGATGCAGATCGCGCTGCTGCAGCCAGGCCGGATCGAACAGCGAATCCTGATAGCGTTCTCCACGATCGCAGAGCAGGCTGACGATGCTGCCACACTGGCCGACGTCGCGCATGACGGACGCAAGACGCAGGCAGGCGATGAAGTTGCTGCCGGAAGATCCGCCGTAACGTCGCCCGAGCCGGCGTTCGAGCAGCCAGGCGGCAGCGATGGAGTCGGCGTCGGTGACTTCTTCGACCGCATCCACGACTTCGAACAGGAAACCGGGTTCCACGCGAGCCCGGCCTATGCCTTCGATGCAGGTCGTGTGCGTGGCGATGGCGCTGCGATCCATCCGGCGCCAGCCTTCGGCGAAGGCGCCCCCGCTCGGCTCGGCAACGCATAACCGGGTATCGACGCCGCGATAGCGCAGGTAGCGACCGATGGTGGCCGAGGTCCCGCCGGTGCCGGCGCCGCAAACGATCCAGCCGGGCACGGAATGTGATTCGCGCGCCATCTGCAACAGGATCGATTCAGCGATGTTGTTGTTGCCGCGCCAGTCGGTGGCGCGTTCGGCCAGACCGAACTGATCGAGGTAGCTCAGTCCTTCGCGTTCGGCGCGCCACGCGGCGTGGGCGGCACAATCGCTGCCGGCAGGAACCAGTTCGCACCGACCGCCGAGCGACGACACGGCCGCCAACTTGGCGGGTGCTGTGCCCTCCGGCATCACGGCGATGAAGGGCAGGTCGAGCAAGCGCGCGAACCAGGCTTCGGAAATCGCGGTGCTGCCGGACGACGCATCGATCACCGGTTGCCCGGGCGCCAGGCGGCCGTTGCACAGCGCGTACAGGAACAAGGAGCGCGCCAGGCGATGCTTGAGGCTGCCGGTAGGATGCGCGGCCTCGTCCTTGAGGTAGAGATCGATGCCGCGAAAGCCGGGAAGCTCCATTCGCAACAGATGCGTGTCGGCCGAGCGTGCAGCCTCGCGCGCCAGACAGGCGATCGCTTCGTGCTGCCATTCGCGTTGCGCCTGCAGTGTCATGCCGGCGATTCTCCCGTCGCCGCCAATCCTTGCGCAAGCGCTTCCAGATGACGGAAGTACAGGTCGATGTAGCTGATGCCGTTCTCGTCGTCGAGCAGGAAGGGATTCATCAGCGTGTGGCGCAGGATGACGAGGCGGTCGCTGTCCTCGCCGCCATCCAGCGTCGAGAGCTCGAGCCGCAGCGCCGCCATGCTGGCCAAAACGGCCTCGCGGCCAATAACGGCGGGATTGAGCGTGGTCATCGAACCGAAGAACTCCCGCGCCTGCAGCGGCCGCCGCGGATCGCTGCGCAAGGCATCATGCAACTCGAGCATGAAGCGGTTCGTCGTCGCCAGGCAGGTGTTGCCGATCGGATTCAGCGCCAGGCAGACGAGATTGCTGTCCGGCGCGAACGGCACGTGGCAGTGCAGGCGTCCGTCGACGCGCTGGGCGAAGGCCTGCGCGGCCGCATGGAAGGCTTCGGCGGCGAGGATGCTCTGTCGCGGTAGCAGACCGAAGTTCTGGTGGTCCAGGGGCAGCACTTGCTGCGACACATAGACCGCCGCTGCCGCCGCGCCCGGTTTCGAGCCCTCCGGAATGTAGCGACCGAGCTGACGGAAGCGCTGGAAGTAATCGCTTTCTTCGCCTGTGCCGAATACGTAGTCGGCGTCCTCGGCCAGCAATGTCGCGGCACGCTGGTCGCGGCAGACGAAGGCGCCGGCCCCGTAGGCGATATAGCCGAGCTTGTGCGGATCGATGGTGACCGAGTCGACATCGCCCAGTGCGGCGAAGGCTGCGTAGGTGGTCGGCGCGGGGAAGGCAGCGTACTCTGAACGCATCGCTTCGCGTGAACGCAGGCTGCCGCCGGGCTCGCGGAACAGCGTGGCGAGGTAGCCGCCCCAGGCGGCATCCACGTGCACGCTGAAACCCAGTCGTCGCTCCGACCAGCGCTCGCGCGCGGAAACCAGTGCGTCCACCGGGTCGATGCTGCCGAATTCGGTACTGCCCAGTACGCCGACCGTCATCAGCACCGGTTGCCTGTGCGCGAGGCAGCCGGCAAGTCGTTCCTCCAGCGCACCGGGATTCAGGCGCATGTCCGCGACGGGCAACAAGTCCAGCTGCGCACGGCCAAGGCCGAGCAGTTTCAGGCCCTTGCTCCAGGAGTAATGCGCAGTGATGGGCGCCAGCACGCGGGGTGGCCGCAACTCCGGATGGCGGGCGAAGAATTCCGTCAGGCCCAAGGTCTCGACCCGCTCCTCGCGCAGGCGGCGTTGCCATTCGCGCCGCTGTTCCACTGGCTGCGTCGCAAGCGCTTCTGTCCACTGCTGCCACAGCGCGACGCTCGCCGCCGGCGCCAGATTGAACGCATGCCAGTCGTCGTCGGGTAGCGACGGCAGTGGCGCGGCGATCGCCCGCAACGCTACCGGTAGTGCTTTCAGCGCCAGCGCCAGTCGCAGCGACTGGAAGTTCGCGAGCGTGCCGCCCGAGGTGAGATGACCGAAGGCGCAGTCCTGTCGCGCGGGGTCGTGCGCGAAGCCGAGCATGCGCGCCAGTTGCAGGCCGGCCTTCAGTTCGAGATCGATGGTGACGGGCGCGGCATCGGCGCTGACGTTGTTCGGGTTGTAAGGCAAGGTGAGGAACTGCGCCGCCAATCCGGGCAGCAGCAGGTCGGAGACCATGTGGCCCAGGTAACGCGGACTGTGGAACGGCACCGAACGTTTCAGCGCCGCCGACAGCGTGTGCAGTTCGCGACGCAACCGCGCCTCGAACGCGAGGAACTCGGGCCGTTGCGCCGCGCCGGTGGGGATGGCAGGCGGATCTTCGGGGTGGAAATTGCGCCGCCAGTAGACGTAGTCGCGAAAGAACTCGACGAGCAGCTTTTCCAGCAGGGCGTCGTTCTCGCCGTAAGGGCCGAGGAAACATGGGTACAGGCGGGCGTCGCTCATGCGGGCAGTGTCGTTGGCGTCGCGGCGGGTGTCATTGATCCAGGTCAGGTCGCATGGCCGCGATCCACGCCGCCCGCGAAAGCCAACGCGGTTTCCGGTCTTCTCGCTGCAGATAGGCGTCGAAGCAGGCAGCGACGAGCCAGTGCAACAGGCGGCCATCGTCCCTGGCTCGAATGCTGTCGGCCGCGCATTCGACCAGGCCAGCGCTCGCCAGTGGCTGCAGGCGTCGCAGATCCTCGGCGAAGTATTCGTCGAAGTCGATGCGATGACGTGTTTCCAGCACGCGTTTTTCGATGCGGCCGTAGCACATGAGCTGCTGGATCAGCTCGGAGCGCAGCACATCGTCGCCGCCGAGTCGAAGACCGCGCCATACCGGTAGCCGACCGCTGTCTATCGCCGCTTCCCAACTTGCCGGGTCGCTCAGGTTCTGTGCGTAGTTGTCTCCGATGCGGCTGATGGCACCGATGCCGAAACCGATCTGGTCGGTCTCGCCGAGCACGGTATAGCCGGTGAGATTGCGGTAGAGACAGCCGCGCTCCTGGGCAAGGGCCAGTTCGTCCGTCGGCAAGCAGAATTCGCCCATCCCGATGCAGCGATAGCCGGCGGCGGCCAGTTTCCCGATCGCCAGCAACAGCAGTCCGAGCCTGTCGTGTCCGCTGGATAGCCCGGGTTCGCCGAGGCGTCCGTGCGATCTGAACCTCTGCGATAGCGGCGGAAAGTCGTGGATCGCGACGCGGTCGGGTCGCGCGGCCAATACCCCGTCGAGGAAGTGGGCGAACCCTTCATGTTCCTGGCCGGGCAGGCCATGGATCACTGCGACGGTTACGGAGCGGAATCGTTCGCGGCGAAGAGCTTCGATCGTCGCCGCGCATGCTTGCGCCGGCGTGAGACTATCCGGTGCCAGCCGTAAGCCCGGGCAGATGCATTGCGCGCGGATATGGGCACGATTGAAGCCCATGAAGGCCAAGGCCTCGATGTCGTCCGAACTGACGCTTTGCGGATCGATTTCGATGGCGAGGTCGGTGGCGACGCCTGCATGAAAATGGCGGTGCAGATTTTCCATCAGTTCGCCGAGCCGCCCGGTACCGAGGAAGTCCGTCGCGTCTCCGTCGAGATGCAACTGGACGACTTCGCGGTCGCGATAGAACAGCGTTGCGGCCATGGCCATCTCGCGTTCCAGATGCGCGAGGTAGCGGTCGGCGCGAGTATCGTCATGAGCGAGGTTGCGCTTGCCAGGAAAGGTCGAGCAGTTGCCCGAGCAGCGGGGCAGGCGCACGGACAGCGTCAGCCTTCGCGGTATCGGGTCCTCGTTGCTGACG
>CAYWHO010000058.1:0-11134 GCA_964458195.1 uncultured Arenimonas sp. | reverse complement strand
CTCGGTTCAGGCGAGCGGCGAACACGTCGTGTGGGTCGTACACGTAGGCGATGCCGCCGCTCATGCCGGCACCGAAGTTGCGGCCGGTGGGGCCGAGCACGATGACGCGACCGCCGGTCATGTACTCGCAACCGTGGTCGCCCACGCCCTCGACCACCGCGGTGGCGCCGGAATTGCGCACGGCGAAACGTTCGCCGGCGCGGCCGGCCGCGTACAGTTCGCCGCCGGTGGCGCCGTACAAACAGGTGTTCCCCATGATCGGCGTGTCGCGCGCGACGAAACGGGCGTCGCGCGGAGGCTGCAGCACGATGCGGCCGCCGGCCATGCCCTTGCCGACGTAATCGTTCGCTTCGCCCTCGAGATGCAGTTGCAGTCCGCCGGCGTTCCAGGCGCCGAAACTCTGTCCGGCGCTGCCGGCGAAACGCAGGCTGATCGGCGCCGACGCCATGCCGTTGTTGCCGTGCTGCCGGGCGATTTCGCCGGACAGACGCGCGCCGATGCTGCGATCGCTGTTGCGAATGGCATAAGCGAATGCGCCGCCGCGCCGCTCGGCGATCACCGCGCGCAGCTCGTCCTGCAGGCGCGTGGCCAACGCGCCTTCGTCGCGCGGCGGATTGCGCTCGCTCGTGCAATGGCGCGGCGTCGCGCCGTGCGTCTTGCCGGCGGCCAGCAGCGGCCCGAGGTCCAGCCCGCGTTGTCGCGGGCTCTGGCCTTCGGCCAGCGCCAGCAGATCGGTGCGGCCGATCAGGTCGCTCAAGCGCGCGACGCCGAGCCGCGCCAGCCATTGCCGCACGTCGTCGGCGACGAAACGGAAATAGTTCATCGCCATTTCCGGCAGGCCGGTGAAATGATCGCGACGCAGCCGCTCGTCCTGGGTGGCGACGCCAGTGGCGCAGTTGTTCAGATGGCAGATGCGCAGGTACTTGCAGCCCAGCGCCACCATCGGCGCCGTGCCGAAACCGAAACTCTCGGCGCCGAGGATCGCCCCCTTGATCACGTCCAGCCCGGTCTTCAGTCCGCCGTCCACCTGCACGCGCACGCGATGGCGCAGATCGTTGCGACGCAGGGTTTCCTGCACTTCGGCCAGGCCGAGCTCCCAGGGCGTGCCGGCGTGGTGGATGGACGACACCGGCGACGCGCCGGTGCCGCCGTCGTAACCGGACACGGTGATCAGGTCGGCGTACGCCTTGACCACGCCGGCGGCGATCGTGCCGATGCCGGCATGCGAAACCAGCTTCACCGATACCAGGGCCGCCGGGTTCACTTCCTTGAGGTCGTAGATGAGCTGGGCAAGATCCTCGATCGAATAGATGTCGTGGTGCGGTGGCGGGGAAATCAGCCCGATGCCGGGGCGCGCGTAGCGCAGTCGCGCGATCAGTTCATTGACCTTGTGGCCCGGCAACTGTCCGCCTTCGCCGGGTTTGGCGCCTTGGGCGATCTTGATCTGCAGCACTTCGGCATGCACCAGGTACTCGCTCGTGACGCCGAAGCGCCCCGACGCCACCTGCTTGATCTTCGAGCGGCGTTCGCTGCCGTGGCGCGCGGGGTCCTCGCCGCCTTTGCCCGAGTTCGAGCGGCCACCGAGACGGTTCATCGCCGTCGCCAGGGCCTCGTGCGCTTCCGGCGACAAGGCGCCGAGCGACATGCCGGCCGAATCGAAGCGGGCGAGGATGGCTTCGGCCGGCTCCACCTCGTCGAGCGTGATCGGCGCGACGTCCGCGCGCAAAGACAGCAGATCGCGCAAGGTGGAAGCGGGTCGTCCATCCACGTGCTCGGCGTAGAGGCGGTAGTCGGCCGCGTCGCCGCTGCGCACGGCGCGTTGCAGGCTGCCGATCACCTCGGGATTGAACATGTGGTACTCGCCGCCGTGCACGTACTTGAGCCGCCCGCCCGGTTCGATGTCGTCGAAATCCGACCAGGCGCGACGCGCCAGCGCATGCGCGTCGGCTTCCAGTTCGGCGAAACCGGCGCCGCCGATACGCGAGGACATGCCGGGGAAGCACAGGGCGACGACCTCGTCGGCGAGGCCGACGATCTCGAACAAACGGGCGCCGCGGTAGCTGCCGATGGTGCTGATGCCCATCTTCGAGAGGATCTTCAACAAGCCCTTCTTCAGGCCGCGGCGATAGCTGCGGCCCAACTCCGCCGCCTCGTTGCCACGTTTGCCCTTGAGCACGTTGCCGCGGCCGAGCGCCGCCAGGGTCTGGTAGGCGAGATAAGGATAGATGGCGGTGGCGCCGACGCCGATCAGGCAGGCGACTTGATGCGGGTCGCGGGCGCTGCCGGTTTCCACGATCAGGTTGCAATCGCAACGCAGACCCGCCTGCACCAGATGGTGGTGGATCGCGCCGGTCGCCAGCAAGGCATGGATCGGAACGGCGTCCGGCGGCGGAAAGCGGTCCGACAGCAGCAGCAATACGCGGCCTGCGCGCACGGCCGCTTCCGCTTCCGCGCACAGGCGCCGCAAGGCGGCCTGCAATCGTTCGCCGGGGGCGAGGTAAAGCTCGATGCGCGCATGGGCCTGGCGGAATTCTTCCAGCGCCAGCAACTGCCGCAGCTTGCGTTGCGAGAGCACGGGCGAATTCAGCATCACCTGGCGCGCGTTCGCCGGCGTCAGCGCGAAGACGTTGCCCTCGCGGCCGATCTGCGTGGCCAGCGACATCACCACCTGCTCGCGTAAGGGATCGATCGGCGGGTTGGTCACCTGGGCGAAAGCCTGGCGGAAGTAGTCGTACAAGGGCCGCACCTGGTGCGAGAGAACCGCCAGCGGCGTGTCGTCGCCCATCGAGCCGGTGGCTTCCTGCTCGGTCTCGGCGAGCACGCGCAATACCGATTCGCGTTCCTCGCGGGTGAGCTGGAACAGTTTCTGGAAGCGGCGCAGGGTGGCGTCGTCGAATGGTTCGGCGGCGAGCGAGGGATCGACCAGGTCCGAATCGAGATAGGTCACGCCTTGGCGCAACCAGGCCTTGAACGGCGCGCGCGCGCGATTGATCGCGTCGATCTCGTCGCTGAGCAGGAGCTTGCCCTTGTGCAGATCGACCGCCAGCATTTCGCCGGGCCCGAGCTTGCCCTTGGCGACGATCCGCGACGGCGCGCAGTCGTACACCCCGGCTTCCGACGCCACCACCAGCACGCGGTCGTCGGTCAGCAGCCAGCGCGCGGGACGCAATCCGTTGCGATCGAGCGTGCAGGCGGCATGACGACCGTCGCAGAGCACGATGCCGGCCGGGCCATCCCAGGGATCGACGCAGAGACCGTAGTATTCGTAGAAGGCGGCGAGATCGGGATCCTTGTATTCGAGCGATGCGGTCGCCGGCGGAATCAGGATGCGCATGGCCTGCAGCAGGTCCATGCCGCCGACGAGCAGGGCCTCGAGCATGTTGTCCAGGCTCTGCGAATCGGATCCGTGCAAGGACACCAACGGTTGCAGCCGGGCGAAATCCACCCGCGGCGACGACCAGCGCGCGCCGCGCGCGATCGACCACTGCCGGTTCCCTTCGATCGTATTGATCTCGCCGTTGTGCGCCAGCAGCCGGAACGGCTGTGCCAGTTTCCAGGCCGGGGCAGTGTTGGTGGAGAAGCGTTGGTGGAACACCACGACGCTGGCGGCCAGGTCGGCGCGCGCCAGGTCGGGATACAGCGAAGGCAAGGCGTCCGGCAAGACCATCGCCTTGTAACCGAGCGTGCCCTGCGACAGGCTGACGACGTAGAAATCGGCTTCATGCGCCAGGCGCCGTTCGGCTTCGCGGCGCGCCAGGAACAGGGCGCGTTCGACATCGGCCGGCGACTGCGCCGTCGGCGTCGTGACGAAGACCTGTTCGATGCGCGGCATGCCGCGTCGCGCGATCTCGCCGCAGGCCTCGATTGCCAACGGCACCACGCGCCAACCGGCGACGCCCAGGCCTTCGCCGCGCAGCGCCTGCTCCAGGGCGTGGCGCGAGCGGATCGCGGCGGCTTCGTCCTGCGGAAGAAAAACCATGCCGACGGCGAAATCGGCGCCCGGGTCGATGCCTGCCTCGTAGGCAATGGCGCGCAGGAAGGCCTCGGGCCGACGGATCAGCAGGCCGCAGCCGTCGCCGCTGCGACCATCGGCGCCGACGGCCCCGCGATGCGCGAGACGCCCGAGCGCGACCAGGGCCGCCGAGACCAGGTCGCGGCTCGGGCGATCATCGAGGTTGGCGATCAGCCCGAAGCCGCAGCTGTCGCGTTCGAATGCCGGGGCATAGAGCCCCCGGGGCGAGGCAGCGCTCATCGACCCTCCGTGCTGGATTGGTCGTCACCGGGACCGGCAGGAGATGCGGGGGTGCGTACCGCCTCCACCGTCACACAGCGCGATAGAGTTTCTGCTCTTGATCCGGGTTCCTTACCGGGTGCATGGCGTTGTAGAGTGCCCGGACCCCCTCAGCGAAGAGGTCCGTCATGCGCACGGTATTGGTCGCCAGTTCGAAGGGCGGCGCGGGCAAGACCACGATGTCCACGAACCTGGCGGCTTATTTCGCCCTGGACAAGAAACGCACGGCCCTGGTCGATGCCGACCGGCAGAAATCCTCCACGCACTGGTGCGAAAAGCGCGCGAGCCTGCCGACCGCCGTGTTGCCGGTGGACGGGACGCGCCGCAACTGGGAAAAACAACTGCCCGACGATGCCCAGCGCATCGTCATCGATGCACCGGCCGGCGCTTACGCCGACGAACTCGGCGCATACCTCGAGCTCGCCGATGTCGTCGTCGTGCCGATCCTGCCCTCGACCATCGATCTCGAAGCGGCCGTTCCCTTCCTCAATACGTTGGCGGTGCATCCGCGCGTGAAGAAGGGCAAGGTGCGCGTCGGCCTGGTCGGCAATCGACTCAAGCCCTGGACCTCGGCCTCGCAGCAGGCGATGGCCCAGCTCAAGTCCTGGCCGTATCCGCTGGTGGCCGAATTGCGCGACACCCAGGCCTATGTATTGATGGTCGCGTTGGGCAAGTCGGTATTCGATTACCACTCCGAACAGATCCGCAGCCATCAGGAAGATTGGGCGCCGCTGCTGAAATGGTTGAAGAAAGCCTGACGCCCACCGCCACTCACGGGACGAATCGATGCGCGAACTGATCCTGCTCCGCCATGCCCATGCCGAATCCGCGGCGCCGGGCCAGGACGATATCGACCGGCCGCTGTCGCGGCAGGGTCAGGCCGAAGCCGAACTGGCCGGCCGCTGGTTGAAGACGGAGAACCTGGTGCCCGATCTGGTGCTGTGTTCGCCGGCGCGACGCACGCGCGAAACGCTCGAACAGGTGCTGCAGGTCATCGGCTATGTCGACCAGCGCCCGGAACAGCGCATCTACGAAGCCACGCCCGGCAACCTGATCCAGGTGGCCGACGAGCACCGCGACGTCGGTCGCGTCCTGCTGGTCGGGCATAACCCCGGCCTTGAACAGGTCGCAGCACTCATGAGTTCCGGCCAGTCCGGCGATTTCCGCGGCATGCCGGCCGGCAGCATCGCCGTACTGCGGCTGCCTGCGGACGCGGCGCTCGAACCGGGGATCGCGCAGCTCGCCGCTTTCTGGTGGCCTTGAGCCGATGAGCGGGCGGCAGGGCCTCGTGTTCTGCCTGCTGTTCGGCGCCAGCTCCGCGTTGCCCGCGGCGCAGCCTTCGCCGCCGATGCCTGCGCAGGTCTGGACGATCGACGGCCCGGCGTCGGTCGCGCAGTTCTGGACGCATCCGCGGCTGCTGCCGAAATCCGGCGGACGCTTCCGCCAGGTACAGGGCGAATTGCAGGGATCGCCGCAGGCGGGTTGGCAGGTGCAGGTACGTATCGATACGCGCAGCCTGCAGTTCCAGGGGCCAGGCTGGATGGAGCGGCTCACGCGCTCCAACGCCTTCCTCGCCATCGAACGCTTTCCCGAAATCCGTTTCCAGTCCGGGCGGTTCGGCGATGCGCTGATGCAGGAAGGCGGCGCCTTGCATGGCGAACTGAGCCTGCGCGGACAGACGCGGCCGGTGGTTTTCACGCTCAAGCCCGGCGCCTGTCGTCCGCCGGCGACGGAATGCCTGCTTCAGGTGAGCGGCCGGGTGAACCGGCATAATTTCGGCATGAGCGCCTACCGCCTGACCTTGCGCGACGACGTCGATATCGAATTGCAGGTGCGCCTGCGTCCGGGACCGCACCCGTGAATCGCCTGCGACGCCTTGGCATCGCGCTGCTGGCGCTGGCGCTCGGCGCCTGCGCCCACCTGTCGCCGCAGCAACGCATGCAGGCGGGCGAATACGCCGAGCGTGCGCAAGCGACCGAGATCGAATGCCCCGAGAACGCTTGCGTTCTCGCCTCGCCCCTGCACGATCTCGGCGCGCAGGCGGTGGCGGCATCGACCGAGGCGGCGCCCCGGCACGCGGTGGTGCTGCTCGATCGCGGGCAGGACGCCCTGCTCGCGCGCGTGCATCTTATCCGCAGCGCGCGCCGCTCGATCGATCTGCAGACGTTCCACTTCGATCGCGACGACAGCGGCACCCTGGTGCTCGACGAACTGATGGCGGCGGCGCGACGCGGCGTGCGCGTGCGACTGCTGCTCGACCAGCTCGGCGGCCTGACCGATCCGAAGCTGCAGGCCGAACTGGCCGGCTTCCACCGAAACTTCGAATTGCGCGTTTACAACCCGGTGTTCGAGCAGGCCAAGATCGCGCCGCTGGAACTCGTCGCCGGCGTGGTGCTCAGGTTCCGCGACCTCAACCAGCGCATGCACAACAAGCTGATGGTGGTCGACGGACAGCTGGCCCTGATCGGCGGTCGCAACATCCAGGACGATTATTACGACTGGAACGCTTCCTACAACTACAAGGACCGCGAGCTGCTGATCGCCGGGCCGGTGGCGGCGGCGATGGTGGGCAATTTCGAGGCGTTCTGGACCGACCCGCGCGCGCTGCCGGCGGCGCACCTGGCCGACGTGGCCGAGGTGTTGCTGGCCAACCAGGGCCCGCCGGGTCGGCCACAACTCGAGCGCAGCGGGCGCGTGCTGGCGATGGAAGCGGCGGCCGGCGATTCGGCGGCCGTGTTCGAGCGCCTGTCGCCGCTGTTGCTGCAGGTGGGCCGGGTGGATTTCTACGGCGATCTGCCGATCAAGCACGACGAGGCCGGCAAGAGCCGCGACGATGCCTCGCGCGCCTTGCTCGAACTGCTGGAAGGCACGCAGGAAGAATTGCTGCTGCAGACGCCTTATCTGGTGATGTCGCGCCCGGCGCGGCAGATGTTCCGTCGCATGTACGGTCGCGCCGATCCGCCGAACGTGCTGGTATCGACCAATTCGCTGGCGGCGACCGACGCCTTCCCGGTCTATGCGATGTCGCACAAGTACAAGCGGATGTACCTGCGCGAGCTCGGCTTCGAGATCCACGAGTTCAAACCCTTCCCGCTGACCGCGCCGATCGACCTGGAGGCGACCGGCGCCGAGCTTCCCGACGCGGAAGCGGTGCCGGTGCGGATGGGCTACCGCGGCAGCAACGGCCCGGTGCCGCTCAAGCGCGCCGGCGTGCGCATCGGCCTGCATGCCAAATCGATGGTGATCGACGAGCGCATCGGCGTGGTGGGCAGCCACAACTTCGACCCGCGGTCGGCCGACTACAACACCGAAAGCATGGTCGTCGTGCACGATGCCGCCTTCGCCAGCGCGCTGGCCGCGAGCATCCGCAACGACATGGCGCCCGAGAACGCCTGGACGGTCGCACCGCGGGAAAAGCTGCCGGTGCTGGCGCAGCTCAACTACAACCTCGGCAAGTTGTCCGAGAAGTTGCCGATTTTCGACGTCTGGCCTCTGCCCTACGCCACAAGCTTCGAACTCAAGCCCGAATGCGAGCCCTTGCCGCCCGGCCACCCGAAGTTCTACGAGTGCTACGAGGCGGTGGGCGATTTCCCGGAAGTGAACTTGAGCCTCAAGTCGGTCTATACGCGCATCCTGACGGCCTTCGGCGCCGGCCTGATCCCGATCCTCTGAGTATCCGGCGACGCCGGCGCGGCGGCCGCGAAAGTCAGCGAATCCGCGGCTTCGCGGCCCTTCCATACGCTCCCAGCCCCGACCTTCCAGCATTGACGCGGCCAGCGCCTGCGCCTAGGCTGCGAGGTCTCGTGAAGCCTTCCGGAAGCAGCCATGCCCCTTGCCATCAGCTTTGAACTCTCCGACCGCGACCTGGAGCACTTCAACAACGCCATCAAGGCCGCGCGCGACGCCGCCGGGCACATGAGCCCCGAGGCGGTGATCGAAGCGGCCGGCAAGCTGCTCGAAGGCGCCGCCAAGCACGAGGTTCCGGATTTCATCGCCCTGCGCCTCGAGCGCCTGGACGCGCTGATCGGCATGCTGCGCGACGAAGGTTGGGCGTTGCCGGAAGCGGATCGCCAGCATGTGCTGTCGGCCCTGGTGTATTTCGCCGATCCGAAGGACATCATTCCCGACACCGTGCCGGTGCTGGGTTATTTCGACGACGCCATCGCCATCGAGATGTGCGTGAAGGAACTCAAGCACGAACTCGACGCCTACGAAGAGTTCTGCGAATTCCGCCAGAACGAAGCCAGCCGCCGCGGCCAGGATCCGGCCACGGTCGGTCGCGCCGAATGGCTCGATGCGCGCCGCAGCGAATTGCAGGAACGCATGCACCGTCGCGCCGCCCGCGATTTCGGCACCGGCTACGGCGACAGCTCCGGTTACGCTCGCGCCGGCTACACCTCGGCCTGGCGCCCGAGCATGCTGCGCGTGCGCTGAGGCGCAGCGCACTTCCCCGGTGCGCACGGCCGTACCGGGGTATCCCCGAATTCGGAGGGCTTCCGCATGACCGGCCCGTTCAAGCGTCGTCCCTCGCTGGACGAACTCAACGCGCATGGCGCGAATACCGTGCTGACCCATCTCGGTATCGTCTTCACCGAGCTGGGCGAGGATTCCATCAGCGCGCGCATGCCGGTGGACGCACGCACCAAGCAGCCTTACGGCTTGTTGCACGGCGGCTCTTCGGCCGTGCTGGCCGAAACCCTGGCCAGCGTGGCCGGCAACCTCTGTGTCGATGATCCGACGCAACAGCAGGCCGTGGGACTGGAGCTGAACTGCAATCACCTGCGCGCCGTCACCGATGGCCATGTCACCGGCACCGCGCGCCCGCTGCACATCGGGCGCCGGACCCAGGTCTGGGACATTCGCATCGTGGATGCGCAGGGACGACCGAGCTGCGTATCGCGCCTCACCCTGGCGGTGGTCGGTGGTTGAGGCGAAGCGTTTCGCCCTGCTCGCGTTGTTGTCGCTCTCGCTCGTCGCCTGCGCCACCCGATCGGTGGTGAGCCGACCCGCCAGCGCCGACGGCCAGGCTCAGATGCTGCAGGCCATCGCCGCACAGGGCGAGCCCGGGGATTGGCTGGTGATCCGCGGTATTCATGCCACCGACAATCTGGTCGCCAGCCTCAGCAACCAACCGCTGTCGCATGCCGCGGTTTTCGATCCGGAGCAAGGCCAGGTCATCGAAGCCGAAGCGATCGGCGTACATGCCACGCCCCTGGCCGATTTCGTCGGCAAATCGGCACGGCTGCTGCTGATCAAGCCGCAGGGCGCCACGGCGGAAACGCGCGCGGCCGCCGTGGCGAAGGCCCGGGCGCGCATCGGTCGGCCCTATGATTTCCTCGGCCTGGTGGGATTGGATCAGGCCGAGCGCTATTACTGCAGCGAGTTGGCCTTGTCGGTCTTTCCTCGCACGGTGGCGGGCAATCCCCGACCCTGGGTGGTACCGCCCGGCCAGCTCTGGCATTGGGGCAGGATCGTTTACGACTCCGGCCCGACGCCATAAACGGGCATACGCCCGCGTCGGGTGCAGGCTCTAATCCGCTTCGGGCACAATCGGTGCAATGTCCGCAGCCCCCCACGCGGTGACGCCGTCTTCCGACTGGCGCCGGCCGTTGCGCTACCTCTGGCGATTCCCGGCCCTGCTGCTGCTCGTGGTGGTCGGCCTGCCCATCACGATGCTGATGATCAACCCGCTGTGCGCGAAGCTTTCGCGCCGCGGCGAGCGCCTCGACCACTGGGCGGTGCGGCAATGGCAGGGCGGCCTGGTGCGCGCCTTCGGCATGCGTACGAAGCGCTACGGCACGCCGCTGCCGGGTGCGGCGATGTTCGTGGCCAACCATGTCAGCTGGATCGACATCTCGGTGCTGCACAGCCTGCGCTGGATGGGTTTCGTCGCCAAGGCCGAGATCGAGCGCTGGCCGCTGATCGGCTGGCTGGCCAGTCGCGGCGGCACGATCTACCACCATCGCGGCAACAACGAATCCCTGCATGGCGTGATGCACCAGATGGTGCAGCGACTGGAAAGCGGCCTCGCGGTCGGCGTGTTTCCGGAAGGCCGCACGACCGATGGTCGCGGCATCGGCGTCTTCCACGCGCGCATCTTCCAGCCCGCCGTGCTGGCCAAGGTGCCGGCGCAGCCGGTGGCGGTGAAATACGGCGCCAAAGGCAATGCCCAGGCCATCGTCGCGTTCGGACCGCGCGAGCATTTCATGGGCAATTTCCTCCGCCTGCTCGGTGAGCCGGGCCGGGTGGTCGAAGTGCATTTCCTCGAACCGGTCGCCGCCAGCGAAGACGGTCGTCGGCGCATGGCCGACACCTGCCGCGAACGCATCGCCGCGGCGATGTCGAACGGCGCGGAGTCCTGAGGGTGCCCTCCTATCGCGCCCCGCGCTTGCTGCGCAATCCGCACTTGCAGTCGGTACTCAGTTCCTTGCCGCTGCGCCGCGCGGCCGGGCTGCGCGCCCTGCAGCGCATCGGCGCCCGCACGCAGGACGTGGTGGTCGAGGCCGGCGACGACGTGCGACTGCAGGGTTCGTACAGCAGCTTGCCGGCACGCGAAGCGAAAGCGCTGGTGTTGCTGCTGCACGGCTGGGAAGGCAGCAGCGAATCGAGTTACATGCGCCATACCTGCGCGCATCTGCTGGCCTGTGGTTTCGACGTGTTCCGGCTCAATTTCCGCGACCACGGCGACAGTCACCATCTCAACCCGGGCATCTTCCATTCCTGCCGGTTGCAGGAAGTGGTCGAGGCCGCTGCCTGGGTCGAAAAACGCTATCCGGCGCCGGCCTTTTTTGCCGCGGGCTATTCGCTCGGCGGAAACTTCGCGCTGCGCCTGGCCTTGGCGGC
>CAYWHO010000057.1:0-11220 GCA_964458195.1 uncultured Arenimonas sp. | reverse complement strand
ACGCTCGCAGCACGCCAACCGCGAGAAAGCGATGCAGCGCCTGAAGGCGGCGCTGCTCGATGCCGAGCGCAGCAAGGCCGAAGCGGCGACGGCCGCGGCACGGCGCCTGCAGGTCGGCAGCGGCGACCGCAGCCAGCGCATCCGCACGTACAATTTCCCGCAGGGCCGCATCACCGACCATCGCGTGGAAGGCCTGACCCTGTACGATCTGGCCAATATCATCGATGGCGATCTCGACGAGCTGGTGGACCGGCTGACGCGCGAGCACCAGGCCGATGAGCTCAAGCTCCTGACGGAGGCGGCGTGAACCTGTCGGTACGGCGCATGCAGGCGGACGATCTCGACAGGGTGGCGCCGCTGTTCGACGGTTACCGCCGCTTCTACGGCCAGGCGTCCGATTTGCCGCGCGCCGCCGCGTTCCTGCGCGAACGGTCCGAGCGCGGCGAAAGCGTCGTGCTGTTCGCCGAACGCGAAGGCGAGGCGCTCGGCTTCACCCAGCTTTACCCGATCTTCTCGTCGGTCGGCACCGACCGCGTCTGGCTGCTCAACGATTTGTTCGTCGCCGATACCGCGCGGCGCATGGGCGTGGGCGAGGCCCTGCTGCGCGCCGCGCGCGACTTCGGGCGAGAACAAGGCGCCCTGCGCCTGGTGCTGGAAACCGGCCGCGACAACGCCATCGCGCAAGCCTTGTACCGCAAGCTTGGCTGGATCGCCGACACGACGCAGTGGTTCCACCTTCCCCTGAGGTGATTCGATGAGTGCCGGCAAGGAATTCGTGCCGCTGAATCTGTGCGTACTGACGGTGTCCGATACGCGCAGCCTCGCCAACGACAGCTCCGGCGACTATCTCGCCGCGGCGCTTGCCGAGGCGGGCCATCGTCTCCATGAGCGGGCGCTGCTGCCGGACAACCGCTACCTGCTGCGCGCGCGCGTCAGCGCCTGGATCGCCGACGAAGGCGTGGATGGCATCCTCGTCACCGGCGGCACCGGCTTCACCGGGCGCGATTCGACCCCCGAAGCGCTGCTACCCCTGCTCGACAAGCAGATGCCGGGTTTCGGCGAAGTGTTCCGCGCACTGAGCTTCGAAGAGATCGGCGCCTCCACCATCCAGTCGCGCGCCTTCGCCGGACTGGCCAATGCCACCTTCCTGTTCGCCCTGCCCGGCTCCACTTCGGCCTGCAGGACCGGCTGGGAAAAACTGATCCGCGCGCAGCTCGATGCGCGCACCCAGCCCTGCAATCTCGCCAGCCTGCGTCCGCGCCTGCGCGAGACCTGAAGCACCGCATTCCGATTCGGCAGGAGCCGCCATGAGCAAGCTGAAGAAGAAGGATTACGCCGAAGAGCTCGAGAAGCTGCAGATCGAACTCAATCGTGTGGCACGCTGGCTGCAGCACACCGGCAAGCGCCTCGCGATCGTGGTCGAGGGGCGCGACACCGCCGGCAAGGGCGGCGTGATCCATGCGATCGCCGACTGCCTCAATCCGCGCCAATGCCGGGTGGTGGCGCTTTCCAAGCCCAGCGATCGCGAACTGGGACAATGGTACTTCCAGCGATACGTCGAGCACCTGCCGGCCGCGGGCGAGATCGTCCTGTTCGATCGCAGCTGGTACAACCGCGCCGGCGTCGAGAAAGTGATGGGCTTCTGCACGCCGGCGCAGTCGGCGGCCTTCCTGAAACAGGCGCCGGTCTTCGAGAAGATGCTGGTGGACGACGGCATCCTACTGTTCAAGTACTGGCTCGCCGTTGACCAGGCCGAGCAGGAGCAGCGTTTCGCCGAACGGCTGGAAGACCCGTTGAAACGCTGGAAGCTCTCGCCGATCGACCTCAAGGCCCGAGAAAAGTACGCGGACTACGGGCGCGCCCGCGACCAGATGTTCGCTGCGACGCATACGCGCCACGCGCCGTGGACGGTCGT
The DNA here is from genome assembly GCA_964458195.1 of uncultured Arenimonas sp. GTDB lineage: Bacteria > Pseudomonadota > Gammaproteobacteria > Xanthomonadales > Xanthomonadaceae > Arenimonas. The sequence goes on along the minus strand of CAYWHO010000057.1, from coordinate 9,305 downwards.
GGATTTCAACAGCCAGAAGCGCGGCCGGCTGAACATGATCCGGGACCTGCTGGATCGACTGCCCGATACCGCCGTGGAGGAAACCAGGATCGAGTTCCCGCCCATGAAAGGCAAACCCGGCGTGGAGCGCTACCGCGGCCCGGTCAAGCCGATCAAGGGCAAGTTCTCCTGAGGACTTGCCCGGGCGGCGACGAATCAGCCGACCGTGAAGCCGGGCGGCGGCGATGCCGGCACGATCTCGGCGCGGTCGACCCGCACCACCTCGGCCAGCGGCGGTCCCTGCCACAACCAGCGCTCGAGCTCGTCCACCGTTTCGGACGATCCGAAGACGACGACTTCCACGCTGCCGTCAGCACGATTGTTCGCGCTGCCGCGCAGGCCGAGCCGAAGCGCCTGCTCGCGCGTCGAGGCACGGAACCAGACGCCCTGCACCTTGCCGGAAACGATGAAGCGCGCCGCGATCATGGCGCCGCGGGTTTCTCCATCGCTTTCTCGATCATCTTCGCCAGTTCTTCCGAGGTCGTCGGACCCAGGAACTGCTTCGCGATCTTGCCGTCCGGCGCGATCAGGTAGGTCATCGGCAAGCCGCGCGGCGTATCGAAATCGGCCGGCGGATTGAAGGTGTCGACGATCGCCATCGGATAGGACATCGGATGCTCCTTGAGGAAGGCCTCCATGTCCGCGCGCTCGATCTCCTCGTAGGCCAGGCCGATCACGTCCACGTCGGCGCGCGCCTTGTCGAACGCATCGAGATCGGGAATTTCCTTAAGGCAGGGCGTGCACCAGGTCGCCCAGAAGTTGACCACGACCCAGCGCCCGCGATGTTCGGCCAGGTCGAAAGTCTTGCCATCGAAAGTTTCCACTTTCAGCGAGGGCTTCTCGGGCTTGGCGGCCGGCGCGGCCGGCGGCGCCGCGACCACCGGCTCCGCCGGAGCGGCTGGCGGTGCCGGCGGCGCGGGAGGTTCGGGGGGCTTGCAGGCCGACAGCGCCACGAAGACGACGGCCAGCAACAATGGGAATCGAAGGGACATGGCTCAGGAATCCTTGGGGGTTTTCATGAAGCTGGCGACGCTGCGCTGCATGGGATCTTGCAACGGTTGGCGCAGATGGTCGAGCGCGCGTTCGGCCGCGCGCCCAAGCGTATCCAGGCGACCGGGCAAGGCGAGGTCGATGGTCGGGATGCGCAGGCCCATGCCTTCGTACAATTCGCCCAGGCTGACCGTGTCGAGGTCGCGCGCCAGCAACCAGCCGCCCTGCTCGCTGCGCTCGATGATGCGCAGTTCGCCAAGCGAGGACAGCATGCGCTGGAGATTGTCGTCGGTCAGGCTGGGCTCGCGCTGCTGGATATCCTGGATGTGCAGGGTTTGTCCGCTGCCGCGCACTTCCTGCAAGCGCCCGAGCAGGCGCAATACGCCGTAGAACTCAGCTCCAGCCGGCAGGCGCAGCGCGCGCGGCTGATAGCGGAAAGACGACAACGAAGCGGAGAAGGACGCGCCCAGCAACACGACCAGCCAACTGCTGTAGAGCCAGATCAGGAAGATCGGCACCACCGCCAGCGCACCGTACAACTGTTCGAAAGAAGCATTGCGCAGATAGACGGCGAACGCCCACTTCAGCCATTCGAACAGCAGCGCGGACAGGGCGCCGCCGGCAACGGCGAAGCGCAAGGGCACCGTGCGATGCGGAATCAGCCAGTAGGCCAGCGTGAATCCGACGAATTCGATCAGGGTCGGCAGGTAGCGCAGCATGTACTGCCAGAACCCCAGGTTCTCCACGCCCGACAAGGCCGGCATCGACAACAGCGCCGAGGTCGCGGCCAGGGCGGACACCATCAGCAGCGAGCCGAGCGTCAACAAGGTCCAGTACAGCAGGAAACGGGTCAGGCGCGGTCGCGGCGAAGGCACGCGCCAGATCCGGTTCATCGCCTGCTCGATGCTCCACATCGTCAACAACACCGACACCAGCAAGGCGCTCACGCCGGTGCCGGTCAGATTGCGCGCACTGTCGGCGAACCCGCGCAGGTACTGTTCCAGCACGCGGGTGGACGTAGGCACGAAGTTCGAAAAGATGAAATCGGTCAGCCGCGCCGACCACAGGTCGAAAGCCGGGAACGCCGACAACACGGCGAATACGACCGTGGTGAACGGCACCAGGGCGAACATGCTGGTATAGGCCAGGGCGCCGGCCGACTCGAAGCAACGGTCGTCGATGAAGCGCCGCAACAGATAGCGCGCGAACTGGGTGGCGCGTTCGCGGTCGATGCGGGCGATCCAGCGGCGAAGGACATCCATCGTCATGGGCCAAGGTTAACGCATGCCTGCGGGGATGCCCTAACCCGCCGGTTCGGCTAGGCTTGTGCCCTGCGGAGAATCCGATGACCGAAATACTGATCCTGTACTACAGCCGCGGCGGTTCGGTGGCCCAGCTCGCGCGCCAGATCGCTCGTGGCGTGGAGGAAGGCGGGGCCAGCGCCCGCCTGCGCACGGTGCCTCCTGTGGCGCCGATCACCGAAACCGCAGCGCCGCCGGTACCGGAAGACGGTGCGCCCTATGTCCGGAAGAGCGACCTCGCCGAATGCGATGGACTCGTCCTCGGCAGCCCCACGCGTTTCGGCAACATGGCGGCGCCGCTCAAGCACTTCGTCGATACGCTCGGGGCCGAATGGGTCTCCGGCACGCTGGCAGGAAAACCCGCTGCGGTTTTCACTTCCACCGCAACCCAGCACGGCGGCCAGGAATCCACCCTGCTTTCCATGCTGATTCCGCTGATGCATCACGGAATGGTGCTGGTCGGGATCCCTTTCACCGAAGCCGCGCTCAATACCACGCGTACGGGCGGTACGCCCTACGGGGCCAGCCATGTCGCCGGGGCGAAGGACGATGCGCCGCTGAGCGACGACGAGAAACAGCTGGCGCGCGCGCTGGGCAAGCGCTTGGCCGAGACCGCGACGAAGCTGCGCCGATGAGCATCGCCCGACGCTATGCACTGCTCGGCATCGCCGGCCTGTTCGTGCTGCAGTTCTTGTGGCACGGCGTCCTGTTGCCGCCCGACCGCGCCCCGGCCTGGCTCGTCGCCGGCGCATTCGCCTTGCCGATGCTCCCCGCCGCGACACTGGCCCTGCTGCGGCACCCGGAAGCCGGCTTCTGGGGCAGCGTCGCCGCCTTGCTCTACTTCTGCCACGGCGTCATGGAAGCCTGGACCGATCCGCAGGCACGTCCGTTGGCGTGGCTGGAGGCCGGCCTTTCGGTGTGGCTGATCGTGTGCGCCAGCTGGGATGGCATGAAGGCGCGCTTCGCGCGCAAGGCCAAGGCTTGAGCATCGCCTATCCGCCGCCCGGAGCCGATGCCGGCGCCGCCGATCGCCTCGCGGCGCTGCCTGCCGCCGCCGTCGAGCGGCTGCATGCGGCCGCACGCGCGATCCGCGATGCGCAGCCAGCCACGGCAGATCGGCTTCTGCAGGAATCGATAGCCGGCACCGCTCATCCTGAGGCGATGCGGCTATTGGGCATCCTGCGCCGCATGCAGGGGCGTAACGACGAAGCCGTCGAACTGTTCGAGCGCGCGCTGGCCCTTTGGCCGGACGACGCGCAATGCCTGGGCGATCTTGCCGGCGCGCGCATCGCCCGCGGCGATCGCGAAGGTGCGATCGCCGACTGGCGTCGCGCCACCGCGATCGCGCCGAACCAGGCCATGCACTGGTTCAACCTGGGTCGCAATCTGCAACTTCTGGGCGAAAGCGAAAAAGCGCTCGCGGCGCTGGAGCGCGCCGCGACGTTGGCAGCGGACTTTCTTCCGGCCCATGTCCTGGCGGGCGATGCACTCGTGCATCTGGGCGAGTTCGATCGGGCCGAACGGCACTACCGATCCGCGCTGGCCTTGCAGCCCGCCTGCGGCGATGCCTGGCGCGGCTTGGCCAACATCAAGACGCGAAGCTTGAGCGACGACGATCGCGAGGAACTCACGCGGCAGCTGCGACGCGCGGACATCGCCGATACCGATCGCATCGCGATGGGCCATGCGCTGGGCAAACTGGAAGAAGACCATGGCCGTTACCCGCAGGCCTTCCAGGCCATCAGCGCCGCCAATACGCTGATGCGGCGCGGTGCCCCATGGAGCGCGCAAGCGCTGTCGGATTTCGTCGACAAGGCGCTGGCGGCGACAACGACGCTTCCGCCGGCCCACGACCCATCGCTGGGCCATGAGGTGATTTTCATCGTCGGCCTGCCGCGCTCAGGCTCGACCCTGCTGGAACAGATGCTGGCGGCGCACCCGGAAGTGGAGGGCGCCAGCGAGCTGCCCGACCTGGGCGAGATAATCCAGCGCGAATCGCAGCGCCGGCGACGCCCGTATCCGGACTGGATCCCCGAGGCCAGCGCCGCCGACTGGCAGCGATTGGGTCGGGAATACCTGCAGCGCACGGCGCGCTGGCGGCAGCGGCGCGGTCGGTCCACCGACAAGATGCCGGAGAACTGGAAACATGCCGGCATACTGCGCGCGATGCTTCCGGGCGCCCGCGTGATCGACATGCGTCGCGATCCGCTCGAGACCGGCTGGTCCTGCTTCAAGCAGCAGTTCTACCAGCGGCCGCATTTCTCCTGCGACCTGCGAGACATCGCCGACTACACGTACCACTGCGAGCGCGCGATGGATGCCTGGCGCGCGCGCGATCCCGATCGCATCCTGCCGTTGTCCTACGAAGCCCTGCTGGCCGATCCTGAAACGCAGTTGCGGCGGCTGTTCCAAGGCTGCGACCTGCCATGGGACCCGGCTTGCCTGGAGTTCCACCGGGCCGGCCGCAGCGTGAGGACCGCCAGCGCCGCGCAAGTTCGTGCGCCGCTGCGCGGCGACACCGCGCGCTCGGCGCACTACGGCGCCCTGCTCGACCCGCTGCGCGAACGCCTCGCCGTCCTGCGCGGCGAGCGTGGCTGAACGCACCGACGCAGCTACAATACCCAAGTCGCCCGCCGAACCGGATCGCCCCATGGACCAGCTACTGATCGTCACCACCGGCGGCACGATCGACAAAGTGTATTTCGACGACAAATCGGACTATCAGGTCGGCGATCCGCAGATCGGGCGCATCCTGGAAGAACTCGGCGTCGCCTTCCGCTTCACCGTGATCCCCATCATCCGCAAGGACTCGCTGCACATCAACGCGGCGGACCGCGAACTGCTGCGCGCCACCATCGCCGCCCAGCCGATGAAACACGTGCTGGTCACGCACGGTACCGACACGATGGTGGAAACCGCGCGTGTTCTGGCCCAGATTCCCGACAAGACCATCGTGCTGACGGGCGCGCTGAACCCGGCGCGCTTCCGCGGCTCCGACGCCGAGTTCAATATCGGTACCGCGGTCGGCGCGGTGCAGTCGCGACCGCCCGGCGTCTATATCGCGATGAATGGCCGCATCTGGGATCCACTCAAGGTGCGCAAGAACGTCGCGGCCAATCGTTTCGAAGCGTCCGACTGACGCGCCGCGCGTTCGCTGCCGGCAATAGGAAAACCCGGCCGAAGCCGGGTTTTCTTTTTCCGCCGCAGCGCTGTTTCAGAACCGCAGGGTCCACGAATTCAACGTGCCCGACTGGCCCGTGGTCTGGTCGGTGACGCGCAACTTCCAGGTACCGTTGAGGGCTTCGTTGGACGCATTGACCGTGTAGGTCTCCACGACATTGGCGGCGGTGTCGGCGGAATTCGCCGCCTTCAGCAGGTAGTTCGTGCCGTCCGGCGCGATCAGCAGGATGCGCAGCTCGCCGCGGCGCGGATGCGTGATGTTCACGCCTACCTGCGTGGCCGTCGCCGCATTGCCGCTGCGGCCGGAAACCAGGATGGAGCTGTTGACCGTGCCGCGGTCCGGCAGGGCCATGGCCACGTTGTTGCTGTAGGTCTGCACGCCGCCACCACCGCCGCCGCCACCGCCGGGCACCACATAACTACCGGTCAGGCGCGCGTTGGAAAAAGTCTTGCGCGCCTTGATGCGGACGTAATAGGTGCCGGCCTGTGGCGCCGGGATGTCGCAGGTCTCGGTATTGGTCGTCTTGAACGGACGGCAGTCGTAAACCGTGTCGGTCGGCGCGCTGCCGAACTTGACGTAGAGATCGGCATTGCCGGTGCCGCCGGTCATCTCGAACTTCAGCGACGTCGCGCCGGCGGGAACGGCCAGGGTGAAGTTCAGGACATTGCCGGTCGTCGCGGAAAGGCCCGTGACGGCGACGCCATTGCTCAAGGCCGTGCTGCCCGACGGGTCCGTCACGACCACGTTCTGCGTCTTGCTGTTGCTGGCGCCGCTGTTGTCGGTCACCGTCAGCGTCACGCTGTAGGAACCGCCGGCGGAGTAGGCGTGGCTGGGGTTCGTCGCGGTGGACGTGCCGCCGTCGCCGAAATTCCAGCTGCGCGAAACGATGCTGCCGTCGCTGTCGCCCGACAGATCGGTGAAGTTGGCGGTCAACCCGCTGGCGGCATAGGAGAAGTTGGCCACCGGCGGCGCGTTGCCGGCGCCGGCGGTCTTGGCCAGTTCGCCCAGGTAGGCCAGACCGAACTTGGCGAGCGCGACGCTCGCCGTGGCGGTATTGCCCATCGTCGCCATCGTATCGCTGGTCGTGTGCAGGAAATCGTATTCGCCGGCTTCGTACATCATCGCGGCGGGAAAGCCGGCGCTGGTCCAGGACGCGTGATCCGAGCAGCCATAACCGCAGGTGTAGGTACCGCGCGCCATGCCCAACGGGCCAAGGTAGGTATCGAACAGCGTGCCGAAGAAGGTTTTCAGGCTGGCGTTCGAGAAGTCGGTGATGATGCGCATGTCGAGGCTGGAACCGCCCCGGTAATTCGTCATGTCCAGCTGCAGCACGCCGACGACGTTGACGCCCTGCGCCTTGTAGGCCTGGGCGATCGCATTCGAACCGCGCAGGCCAACTTCCTCGGCGGCGTAGCCCATGAACTTCACCGTGCGGCGCGGCTTCCAGCCGTTGGCCAGCGCGATGCGGATGACCTCGGTCAGCGTGGCGATGCCGGAAGCATCGTCGTCCGCGCCGGGGGCATTCATCGAATTGCCGCTGCCGCTATTGGAAATCGAGTCCAGATGCCCGCCCAGCACGACGACCTCGTTGGCCAGATCGGTGCCCTGCACCGTCAGGATGACCGACGGCTGCGTGCTGCAGTTGCTGCAAGCAGTGAAGAGTTCGACGCTGACATCGCTGCGGCCGTTGCCCAGCGCCAGCCAGGTGTCGCGGATCCAGTTGGCCGAGGTCTGACCGGTAGTGCTGGCGTAATAACGATTGAGGTACGCGGTCGACAGGTGGTTGATGGTGCCGCGGATGTTGCTTTCGGAAACCTGCGGCAACCACGGATTGACCGTCGCCTGGTTGTCGATCGTGTAGGTGGCGAACGTCGTCTTCAGCGAGCTCGCGGCGCGGTCGGAACGCAGGAAAGCCTCGGCTTCGGCCTGACTGTTGAACGCGAAGTAGCCGCCGCAGCGCTTTTCGTTCTCGTGCACGACATGGCTGACGTCGCTGAGCTGATAAGCCTTGATCTGGCCGATGACGAGCTCGCTGCCGACGCTGTCGCGCCGCGCCAGCGGATTGCGTGCGATGAGGCCGACGCCGGAGTCCCAGGTCTTGCGCGAAGTCAGGATATAAACGGTGGCGAACGGGTCCTCGCCCTGACGCAGCGCCGCGAGTTCGCTGGCGTGGCGGGCATCGTGGCGCACACCGGTCTGCGCCGCCTCAGCGGGCGCCGCGAAGGCGAGCAAGGGCAGAATGGCGATACCGTAGAGAAGCTTCATCCTTCGTTTTCCTCGTTTGCGGGCGGGCGGCGAAACATCGCCTCGGCCCCATGGCCCGGGGGTGCCGGAGAAGTTGCCGAGCATAACCGAGATCGAGCCGCGAGGGCTGAACGCGCCGCCGCATCCTTGTTCGAGGCGAAAAAAAACCCCGGCCGAAGCCGGGGTTTTATCGTGGGCCGAAGCCCGCGAATCAGAACGTGATGCTCCAGCTGTCGATCCTGCCGGTGTCGGCCGACGCGCGGTCAGCGGCGCGCAGCTTCCAGGTGCCGTTGAGGGCTTCGCCGGACAGGTTGATGTTGACCGTCTTGTTGATGTTGTCGGCGCTGCCGCCGGTGCGGTTGTGGATGTTGTAGACCGAACCGTCCGGAGCAACGAGATCGACGATCAGGTCACCGATGTACGGGTGCACGATCGCCACGACCACCGGGGTGCTGGCCTGACCGTTGCCGGTGCGGCCAGAGACCGTGATGTTGCTCGTCACGCCCGTGGCATTGTTGTCCGGGATGTTGACGTCGGTGCCGTTGGTGTAGGTCTGCGTGCTGCCGCCACCGCCGCCGCCGGCGGTGTAGCTGCCGGTCAGGCTGACGCCGCTGTAGCTCGAGTAGGCCTTCATGCGCACGTAGTAGGTACCGGCCTGGGCCGTGGCGATGTTGCAGGTCTCGGCATTGCCCGAGGCGTACGGACGGCAGTCGTAGCTGCTGTCGGTCGGGGCGCTGCCGAACTTCACGTACATGTCGGCGTCGCCGGTGCCGCCCGAGCTGACGAACTTCAGGCCCGTGGCGCCGGCCGGAACGGCCATCGTGTAGTTGATGGAGTAGCCGGTGGTCTGGGCGAGACCGGTCTTGGCCACGCCATTGGTCAGCGCGCCGCCGTTGATGTCGCCGCCGCCACCACCGCCACCCGAGCAGCTCACGCCGACCGAGGTGAAGGCCGCCGTGACGTCAGCCACGGTGAAGCCGAGATCGGTGGCCGCCGTCTGCACGCCGCAGGCACCCTGGTTGAAGGTCGTGCTCGACGTCCAGTACAGGTCGTTGGCGCGGGCGAAGACCTGGAAGGCCTTGACCGTACCCCAACCCGGCTTGTTGGCCAGCAGGTAGAACGCCTTGTTGTACACGCCCGAGGAGTAGTGCACGTCCATCGAGCTGGTGTAGTTGGCGGCGTTGTCGATCGACGCGCCGTCCTGCGGCGGGTTGTTCATGTAGCGCAGCGCGCCCGAGCCCTTGAAGATCTCGGCGCCGACCAGCCAGTCGTTCGAACCGCGCATGTAGAACTCGGCGGCTTCGCCGGCCATGTCGGAATAGGCTTCGTTGATGCCGCCCGACTGGCCCGAGTACGTCAGGTTGGAGTTCTGCTCGGTGAAGCCGTGCGAAACCTCGTGCGAGGACACGTCGAGGCTGACCAGCGGGTAGAAGGTGCTGGCGCCGTCGCCGAAGGTCATCGCGCTGCCGTCCCAGAACGCGTTCTCGTAGGCCGTGCCGTAATGCACCCGCATCACGAGCTGGAACGTCAGCGGCGGCCTGCCGACATAG
>CAYWHO010000056.1:7956-11335 GCA_964458195.1 uncultured Arenimonas sp. | reverse complement strand
GCTATCGCGAGATCATCATGACGCGCGCCACCGTCAGCGTCGGCGAGGACATCGGCTTCCTGCCCGGCACCGAGGAAGAGAAGATGACGCCGTGGATGGGCGCGCTGACCGACAATCTCGAAGTGCTCACGCATACCGACGACCACGGCGCCTGGGGACGCAGCGCGACGAACGACCTGCTCGCCTCGCGCATCAAGATCCGCGCGATGAACTTCATGCGCGGCCGCACCTTCCTCAACCGCTGGGTGATCATCGACGAAGCGCAGAACCTGACGCCGAAGCAGATGAAGACCCTGGTCACGCGCGCCGGCCCGGGCACCAAGATCATCTGCATGGGCAACGTCGAGCAGATCGACACGCCCTACCTGACGGAAACGACCTCGGGCCTGACCTACGCGGTGGACCGCTTCAAGAGCTGGAACCACAGCGCGCACATCACCCTGCGTCGCGGCGAGCGTTCGCGCCTGGCCGACTACGCGTCCGAGGTGCTCTGAGGTCGAATCGCACCGGAATGATGATGTTTTTTGCATCACTATGCATGTATTGACGATCATTACTTACGCACAGTAACTTGAGGGCTCCTTCCCACCGGAACGGAGCCCTCATGATTTCGGCCACCCAGATGCGCGCCGCCCGGGCCATGCTCGGCCTCGACCAGAAAGGCCTGGCCGAACTCGCCGGCGTTTCGCTGCCCACCATCCAGCGCATGGAAGCGAGCCCGGGCAATGTGCGCGGCATGGTGGATACGCTGAGCAAGATCGTGGACGCGCTCGACGCGGCGGGCATCGAGCTGATCGGCAACGAACAGCCCAGCCAGGGACGCGGACGCGGCGTACGCTTCAAGGAACGCGCGTGAGCGCGTCGTCGTTGCGCGAGCGCCTGCGGCCGTTCGAGCCGAAGCTGCTCACGGTCTTGCGCGAAGGCTATCGCCTGTCGGACCTGCGCGCCGACGCCCTCGCCGGCCTGACCGTCGCCATCGTCGCGCTACCGCTGGCGATGGCGCTGGCCATCGCCTCCGGCGCGGCGCCGGAGAAAGGCCTGCACACCGCCATCATCGCCGGCTTCCTGATTTCGGCGCTGGGCGGTTCGCGCACGCAGATCGGCGGCCCGACCGCCGCTTTCATCCCCGTCGTATTCGTGGTGATCGAAAAATTCGGCTACGGCGGCCTGATCCTGTGCACCCTGCTCGCCGGCCTGATGTTGATAGCGGCGGGACTGTTGCGTCTCGGCACGCTGATGAAATACATGCCGCAACCGGTCATCACCGGCTTCACCGCCGGCATCGCGGTCAGCATCTTCTCCAGCCAGATCAAGGACGCGCTGGGCCTGCGCATGGGCGCGGTACCGGCGGAATTCCTGCCGCGCTGGCAGGCCTATGCCGAACACGCCGGCACGATCAATCCGGCGGCGCTCGCGCTCGCGATCGGCGGCGTCGCCGCCATCGTCGTGTTGCGCCGTTGGCGTCCCGCCTGGCCGGGCTTCCTGATCGCACTGCTGTTGTGCACGTTGGCCACGACGGTGTTCGCCATTCCGATCGAAACCATCGGCAGTCGTTTCGGCGAGCTCCCGGCGGCGCTTCCCGGTTTCGATTTCCCGCACATCCCGTTCGAGCGAACGCGCGAACTGCTGCCGAGCTCTTTCACCATCGCGTTTCTCGCCGGCGTCGAATCCCTGCTCTCGGCCGTGGTGGCCGACGGCATGACCGGTCGTCGCCATCGGTCCAATGCCGAGCTCGTCGCCCAGGGCGTGGCCAACAGCGCATCGGCCCTGTTCGGCGGTTTGCCGGCGACCGGCGCGATCGCGCGCACCGCCACCAATATCCGTTCCGGCGGTCGCACTCCGGCGGCCGGCATGTTGCACGCGCTGTTCGTGCTGCTGTTCATGCTGGTGCTGGCGCCGTGGATGCGCTACGTGCCGCTGGCGGCGTTGGCCGCGGTGCTGCTCGTGGTCGCCTGGAACATCAGCGAATACGAAAGTTTCCGCCACACGCTGTCGGCGCCGCGCGGCGATCGTCTGGTGCTGCTCCTGACCTTCGGCCTCACCGTTTTCTTCGACCTCACGCTGGCCATCGAGGTCGGCATCGTGGTCGCCGCTTTCGTCTTCATGTTCCGCATGGCCGATGCGGTGGAAGTCACGTCGGGCCTGAAGATGATCGACGACAACGAAGGCGACGGCGACGCCGACCAGCGCCAGCGCCTGCCGCCCGGCGTCGAGGTATTCCAGATCAGCGGGCCCTTGTTCTTCGGCGCCGCCAACCGGCTCGACGAGGTCTTCGACCAGTTCCGGGTCGCGCCCCAGGTGTTCATCCTGCGCATGCGGCTGGTGCCGATGATCGACTCCAGCGGCGTGCACGCCCTCAAGGCGGTGCTGCAGCGCTGCCGCAAGCACGGCACCCGCCTGATCATTTCCGGCCTGCAGGCGCAGCCGCGCCGCGTTTTCCAGAAAATGGACCTGCATCCCCGCGAAGGCGAGCTGCATTTCGTCGATAATTTCGAGCAGGCCCTGGCCCTGGCGGAATCGCTGCGTTCGCCGAGCCTGGTGGAAGACATCGCAGGAATCTGAACCGCCATGACCGATCCGCGCCCGCGCTGCGCCCTGACCATCGCCGGCTCCGATTCCGGCGGCGGCGCCGGCATCCAGGCCGATCTGAAAACGTTCGCCGCGCACGGCGTGCACGGCCTGAGCGCGATCTCCGCCTTGACCGCCCAGCACACCCGCGGCGTGACGGCCGTGCATGCCCCGCCGGTGGATTTCCTGCGCGCGCAGATCGACGCCTGTTTCGACGACTTCCGCATCGGTGCCGTGAAGCTCGGCATGCTGGCCACCGCCGACATCATCCACGCGGTGGCCGATGCGCTCGAAATCTGGCGGCCGGCGCATATCGTGCTCGATCCGGTGATGGTGGCGACCAGCGGCGCGCGCCTGCTAGAGCCCTCTGCCCTCGCCGCGCTGCGCGAACGACTGATGCCGCTCGCCGACCTCATCACTCCGAACATTCCCGAGGCGGAACTGCTGCTCGGTCGCGCGATCGCCAACGACGACGAGACCGAAGCCGCCAACCGGGAGTTGTTGCGGCTGGGCGCACGCGCCAGCCTGCTCAAGGGCGGTCATCTTCCCGGCGACGTGATGACCGATCGTTACGCCGATGCGACGCAGGCACGGGAATTCCACCACCAAAGGCTCGATGTCGAAGGACATGGCACCGGCTGCACGCTGGCCTCGGCGATCGCGGCGAACCTGTGCCTGGGCCTGGCCCTGCCCGAGGCCTGCGCGGCCGCCGCCGACTACGTGCACGGCGCGCTGCTGCATGGCTACCGGCCCGGTCGGGGCACGGTGGTCGTGCTCGCGCACGACTGGAAGCTGCGGGCGCGCTGAGTCC
>CAYWHO010000056.1:0-7856 GCA_964458195.1 uncultured Arenimonas sp. | reverse complement strand
TCTACAACACGCATTCGCCGCGCCGGCTGGCCGCTGCCGTCGAACGCCTGTCGCTTTCCGGCCGGCGTCCCGTGGAAATCGTCTATGCCTCGGAAACGCTCAAGCGCCTGACCGGCCTGCCCGGCGAAGTGCAGCCGTCGTGGATCGATCTGCGCCGGTTTTCGACCTCGTCGTGCGCCGAGCGTCCGTTCACCGTCGGCAGGCTCAGCCGCGACGTGCCCGAGAAGCACCATCCGGACGATCCGGCGCTGTACCGAAGATGGCTCGCCGATGGCATGCGCCTGCGCCTGATGGGCGCCGACTGCATCGCCGACGCCTTGCCGAACGACCCGGGCCTGCAGCGGCTACCGGCAGGAAGCGAGGCGCCGGAGCGATTCCTGGCAAGCCTGGACTGCTTCTACTACCGCACCGCGCCGAACTGGCTGGAAGCCTGGGGCCGCGTCGTGCTCGAAGCGATGGCCTGCGGCCTACCCGTGGTCTGCGAACGGCGCGGCGGCTACGCCGAAGCGATCGAACATGGCGTGGATGGTTTCGTGTTCGACGACGAGCGCGAAGCGGAAGACCTGATCCGCCAGCTGCGCGACGAGCCGGCGCTCCGGCAGCGGATCGGCATCGCGGCAAGGGCCAAGGCCGAATCGCTGTTCTGCGACGAAGCGCGCACGCGCACGACGGCCTACTACCTGCGTTGATCCGAGCGGCCGATGACGCCGTGCCGGGGCTCGGCTAGGATGTCGGCAACCCCAGTCCTTCGTGGAGCCCCCATGCGCAGCGGAAATCCCGCCCTGAACGAAAACATCTTCCTCGACGTCGGTCGCGGCACCGTCGTCGGCAACGACGCGATGACCTTGAACGGCACCGTCAACAAGACCGGCCTGCTGTTGCTGCTGGTGATCATCGGCGCGGCCTTCACCTGGAGCCGTTTCACCGGGCCCGAAAGCATCGGCGCGGTAATCCCCTTGACCCTGGTCGGCCTGGTCGGCGGACTGATCATGGCCCTGGTCACGATCTTCAAGAAGACCTGGTCGCCGGTGACGGCACCGCTGTACGCGGGCCTGGAAGGCCTGTTCCTCGGCGGCATCTCGGCCTTCTTCGAAGCGCGCCATCCCGGCATCGTCATGCAGGCCGTCACGCTCACCTTCGGCACGCTCGGCGCCCTGCTGCTGGCGTATCGCAGCGGACTGATCCGCGCCACCGAAAACTTCAAGCTCGGCGTCGTTGCCGCCACCGGCGGCATCGCGGTGCTCTACCTGGTGAACATGGGCATGCGCCTGTTCGGCATGGAAGGCATCGGTTTCATCCACGAGAGCAGCTGGCTCGGCATCGCCTTTTCCGGTTTCGTCGTGGTGATCGCGGCGCTGAACCTGGTGCTGGATTTCGACTTCATCGAAAGCGGCGTCGAACACGGCGCGCCGAAGTACATGGAGTGGTACGGCGCCTTCGGCCTGGTCGTGACCCTGGTCTGGCTGTACCTGGAGATCCTGCGCCTGCTGTCGAAACTTCAGTCGCGCGATTGACGCCAGGGCCATGGGCCGAAAAGCAAAGGGCGCCTCGCGGCGCCCTTTCTTTTTCCCGCGGGAACGGCTGCTCAGATGCGCGAAGCGATCGCCTTCGCGAACGACATCGTATTGCCCTCGCCGCCCAGGTCCGGCGTCAACGAATCCTTCGCTTCCATCGTCTTGACGATGGCGTTGCGCAGGCGACGCGCTTCGTCGACCTTGCCCAGGTGATCGAGCATCTGGCCCGCGGCCAGCAGCAGCGCGCAAGGATTGGCGATGCCCTTGCCGGCGATATCCGGGGCCGAGCCGTGCACGGCCTCGAAGATGGCCGCTTCGGTACCGATGTTCGCGCCCGGCGCAAGGCCGAGGCCGCCGACGAGGCCGGCGCAGAGGTCGGAGATGATGTCGCCGAACAAATTCGTCGTGACGATCACGTCGAACTGCTCGGGCTTCATCACCAGCTGCATGCAGGTGTTGTCCACGATCATCTCGTTGCACTGGATGTCGGGATACTGCGCGGCGACTTCGCGCGCGACCTTAAGGAACAGGCCCGAGGTGGACTTCAGGATGTTCGCCTTGTGCACGACCGTGACTTTCTTGCGGCCGATGCGGCGCGCCAGATCGAAGGCGTAACGCACGATGCGCTCGGAGCCGCGGCGCGTGACCTTCTGCGTCAACGTGGCGGTCTGGCCGTCGGCCGACAGGGCCTGGCCTTCGCCGATGTAGGCGCCTTCGGTATTCTCGCGCACGGTGATCAGGTCGATGTTCTGGTAGCGCGACTTCGTGTTCGGGAAGCTGATCGCCGGGCGCACGTTGGCGTACAGGTCGAAACGCTTGCGCAGTTCGACGTTGATCGAGGAGAAGCCTTCGCCGACCGGCGTGGTCAGCGGGCTCTTCAGCGCGATGCGATGCTTGTGGATGGCATCGAGCGTGGCGGCCGGCAGCAGTTCGCCGGTTTTCTCGTAAGCCGACAGGCCGGCGTCGACGAAGTCGTACTGCAAGCCGAGCTTGAGGGCGTCGAGCACGTGCAAGGTGGCGTCCATGATTTCCGGGCCGATGCCGTCGCCACGGATCACCGCGATAGTCTGGGTCATAAGAGCTTGTTCTTCTTGGGATTCATCGGCAGCCGTACGCTGCCGGAGGGGCCGGTATTATGCCAGATCGCAGTGGTTGCCCGGGCATTCCTGTGAAAAGGCGCCGCGCCATCGCGAGCGCAGCCGCCCTGCGGGGTATCGCGACCGCTCAGTCGGTACGGCGTCCTGCCCACCGATTCGCGGACGCTACGGGCATCCTGCCCTTCGCTTCGTCGATACCCCCGCAGGGCGGCTACGCCTGGCAAGCACTCACGCAACAATGCGGAGACCTTGAGATCACGACCAGCGTCGGCCAATCCCTTCGCACCTTCGTGTGGTCAGGACGGCGCTTACCACCAAGCAAGCGGCGATGCACCCAAGGGGCTGCGGTGCTTGCGAAGCAGCCACGGCAATCGCAAGGGATCAGCCGTGCTCGTGATCCGGCTTGGCGGCGTGGATGCCTTGATCCTCGCCGCCCCTTGGCTGGGCATCGGCGAAGCGAAGGACAGGATGCCCGTAGCGTCCGCGAATCGGTGGGCAGGACGCCGTGCCGACTGAGCGGTCGCGATGCCAGCCAAGGGGCGGCTGCGCCCAACAGCCCTACCCTCACGCAACAATGAGACGACGTCGAGATCACGACCAGGCAGGCAGCGATACCCCCAAGGGGCCCGGTGCTTGCGAAGCAGCCACGGCAGTCGCAACGGATCAGCCGTGCTGATGATCCGGCTTGGCGGCGTGCATGCCTTGGCCCTCGAGCTGGTCGAGGAAGTCCACCGCGCGGCGCAGATGCGGAATGACGATGCTGCCGCCGACCACGAGCCCCACGCTGAAGGTCTCGAAGAATTCGTCGCGGTTGACGCCCGCTTCCTTGCACTGGGCGATGTGGTAGCTGATGCAGTCGTCGCAACGCAGCACCATCGACGCCACCAGGCCCAGCAATTCCTTGGTCTTGAGGTCGAGCGCGCCGTCCTTGTAGGTCTGCGTGTCGAGCGCGAAGAAACGGCGCACGACCTGGTTATCGTGGCCCAGGATGCGCTCGTTCATGCGCTGGCGGAATTCGGTGAAGGCCTTGACCCGATCGGTCTCGTCGATGTGGCTCATGCGGGGCTCTCGAGCAGGGGTTTCAATTCGCCGGCGCGATCGAGCGCCACCAGTTCTTCGTAGCCGCCGATGTGCACATCGCCGACGAACATCTGCGGCACCGAGCTGCGCTTGGCCCGCGCCAGCATCTCGGCCCGGCGGGCCGGGTCGATGTCCACCCGCACCTCGGTGTAACTCGCGCCGCGCGACTTCAGGAAGTTCTTCGCCGCCACGCAATACGGGCAGATGGCGGTGGTGTACATGAGGACTTCCCGCACGCTGGGCTCCCGAAGGCTCCGGTTGGACCGGAACATTTTACAGCCGGCGCGGTCCAAGCAGGGCTGGCGGATTAACTGCCGATTCACCCGTTCCCGCGACGGATGCGGCATGCTGCCCCCAGGTGGAGGGACCCGACCTTGCGACGTATCGCCCTATCGACCGCAGCCGCGGTATTCATGCTGGGCTTGGCCACGAACGGCCGGGCGCAGGACTCGGCGCTGCCCGACATGGGCTCGTCGGCCGGCGAGCTGCTGTCGCCGCAGCAGGAAGAGGAATACGGCGCCTACACCCTGTACGAGCTGCGGCGGCTGGGCTACGTGCTCGACGATCCGCTGATCGAAAGCTGGCTCGACGACATGGGGCAGCGCCTCGGCGCCGCCAGCGACCGGCCGCAGCAGCCCTACACCTTCTTCATGATGCGCGACCGGCAGATCAACGCCTTCGCCACCCTGGGCGGTTACATCGGCGTCAACGCCGGCCTGGTGCTGACGGCCGAGAGCGAGGACGAGGTCGCCGGCGTGCTGGCGCACGAAATCTCGCATATCACCCAGCGCCATGTCCTGCGCGCGGTCGAACGCGCCAAGCGCGACCAGTTGCCGATCTTGCTGGCCATGCTCGGCGCCATCGTGGCTGCCCAGGGCAGCGACAACAGCGGCGACGCCATCCAGGCGGCCGTGATCGGCAGCCAGGCGCTGGCCGCGCAACGGCAGATCAACTACACGCGCTCGAACGAGGCCGAAGCCGACCGCATCGGCATCCAGACGCTGAGTCGTTCCGGCTACGACGTCGACGGCATGGCCAGCTTCTTCGAACGCCTGGAAAAGGCCAGCCGCGGCAATTCCGGCGGCTACCAGATGCCGGATTACCTGCGCTCGCACCCGGTCACCACCACGCGCATCAGCGAAGCGCGCCAGCGGGCCGAACGCCTGCACGCCACGCCGCCGCCGAGCGCGCAATTCGGCGCTCCGCGCTTGAACCCGCTGCTGCCCGGTGGCCTGAGCCTGGACACGTCCGCACGCAAACCGACCCCGATGTTCGACTGGGCGCGTGAGCGGCTGCGCGTGCTTAGCGCGAACAACCCGCAGGCTGCGGTGCGCGAGTACCAGGCCCTGCGCAACCTTCCCGAAACGGACGCACGCCGCTACGGCATGGCGCTGGCGCAGATGATGGCCGGGTATCCCGCCGCCGCCGAAACGGCGCTGCAAGCCCTGGCGCAGAAGGATCCGGGACAGCTCTGGGTCCGGCTGGCCCTGGCGGAGAATGCGCGGGTGGCGAAGAACGACAGCCTGTCGCGTCAACGTTACGAGGCCCTGCTGCAGCAGTACCCGGCAAACCGGGCGGTCAGCCTGGCCTATGCGCAGATGCTCAACAGCACCAGCGAGCGCAGCGACGGCCAACGCGCCCAGGCCGTGCTCCGTCCCCTGCTGACGTCCAGCGGCGACAATCCGCTGTTCCAGAAGACCTTCGGCCGCTCGGCCGAACTCGCCGGCGACCTGTCGCGTGCCGGCGAAGCCTTCGCCGAGGCCGCCTACCTCAACGGCCGCGCCGAAGATGCCCTGAGCCAATTCAACGATCTGCTCAAGCGCAACGACCTGGACTACGTGCAGCGCGCCCGGATCGAAGCGCGCATCGCCGAGATCACGCCCATCGTGTTGGAAATGCGCCGTCAGGGCCTGAAACCGACCGACCAGCCGATCGACCGCGGCTGAGTGCCGGCCGCCGCGCGCCCGCCTTCGTCCGGGCCATCGTCCGCCTTCAGGCCAGCGCCCGGCAGTCGTCCCCGGGCCCTGGTCACGAATTGGTCACAAAAGTTTTATCTACTTGCGCACGACCCCCGGCAATGACACGGTAAGGCTGTGCAGAAAAGAATCCTGATCGTCGACGACGAGCCCGCCATCCGCGACATGGTGGCCTTCGCCCTGCGCAAGGGCGACTACGACCCGGTGCACGCGGGCGATGCCCGCGAAGCCTCGGCGGCGATCGCCGACTGCGTGCCCGACCTGATCCTGCTCGACTGGATGTTGCCCGGCAGCAGCGGCCTGGAGCTGGCCCGGCGCTGGCGCCGCGACGACCTGACCCGCGACGTGCCGATCATCATGCTGACCGCCCGCGGCGAAGAGAACGACCGCGTCAGCGGCCTCGAATCCGGCGTGGACGACTATGTCGTGAAGCCCTTTTCCGCCCGCGAACTGCTGGCCCGCATCAAGGCCGTGCTGCGCCGCTCGCGCGAAGACGAAGATGACGGTTCCGTGACAGTGGGCAAGCTGCGCATTGATGGCGCCGCCCATCGCGTTTACGCCGGCGACCAGCCCGTGCACGTCGGCCCGACCGAATACCGCCTGCTGCATTTCTTCATGACGCATACCGATCGCGTGTACAGCCGCACCCAGCTGCTCGACCACGTCTGGGGCGGCAATGTGTATGTCGAAGAGCGCACGGTGGACGTGCACATCCGCCGCCTGCGCAAGGCACTGGAACCGGCCCGCCTGGAAGAAATGGTGCAGACGGTGCGCGGCTCCGGATATCGCTTCTCGCTGTCTTCCTGAGACCGGGCCGCAAGGATGCGCCGCTCCCTGCTGATGCGACTGGCCTGGCGGCAATCCCTGCTCCGCCTGGTGCTGTTCTACGCCGTCGCCATCGCGCTGGGCCTGCTGCTGCATCGCACGCTCGAAGTGCTGCTGGTCGCCACCGCATTGATCGCCGCGCGCAGCTACTGGCGTTTGTATCGCGTCTCGCGCTTCCTCGACTGGCGACAGCAGTTGCATGCCGTGCACGGCCAGGGGCTGTGGGCCGCGCTGGAAACGCTGATCTATCGCCGGCAGACCGACAACCGCGCGCGCAGCCGTCGCCTCGTCCGCCTGCTGCGCGCCTATCGCCAGGCGGCGGCGACGATGCCCGATGGCGCCATCGTGGTCAGCCGCAGCGAGAACCGCCTGATCTGGTTCAACAAGTCGGCGCGCCGCCTGCTCGGCCTGAACTATCCGCACAGCCTCGGCACCTCGCTGCGCGCCACCCTGCCCGGCCCGCGCATCGAACAATGGCTGCAGTCGGGCAATACCGACGATCCGCTGATGGACGTGCCCAGCCCGGTGGACGAGAACATCCGTCTGAGCCTGCGCCTGCTGCGCTACTCGCCAGAAGAATGGCTGGTGGTGGTGCGCGACGTGACCCAGCTGATGCGGCTCGAACAGGTGCGCCGCGATTTCGTCGCCAACGTCTCGCACGAATTGCGTACGCCGTTGACCGTCGTGCACGGCTACCTCGACATGATGGAACCCGAGGACAGTCCGGAATGGGCGCCGATGGTGGCGGAAATGCGCAAGCAATCGCAGCGCATGACGCAGCTGGTCGAAGACCTCCTGACCTTGTCGCGCCTGGAATCGCAGCAGTCGCTACCGGAAGAGACCGTCGCGATGGCGCCGTTGCTGATCACGCTGCGCCGCGAAGCCGAAGCGCTGAGCCAGGGACGTCATCGCATCGTCATCGAGGACGATGCGCGCTGCGACCTGTTCGGCGCCGACAAGGAACTGCACAGCGCTTTCTCGAACCTCGTGAGCAACGCGATCCGCTACACCCCGAACGAAGGCAGCGTCACCGTGCGCTTCACCCGCACGCCCGACGGCGGCGCGCGCCTGGCCGTGCAGGACAGCGGCTATGGCATCCCCGCCCAACACCTGCCGCGCATCACCGAACGTTTCTATCGCGTCTCCACCAGCCGCTCGCGCGAATCCGGCGGCACCGGACTCGGCCTGTCCATCGTCAAGCACGTGCTGAGCCTGCACCAGGGCCGACTTGAGGTGGACAGCGAAGTCGGCCGCGGCAGCACCTTCGCCTGCGTGTTCGGGCCGGAGAGGGTGAGACCGAGGGCGGGGGTTTAGGTTTTCGGTTTTCGGTTTTCGGTTTTCGGTTTTCGGTTTTCGGTTTTCGG
>CAYWHO010000055.1:0-11347 GCA_964458195.1 uncultured Arenimonas sp. | reverse complement strand
TTGTTTCGGCAAAAGGTGCCCCAAAACCATTGCGCCCGACGCTCGCCGGCTCGAAATCCTTTCTCGCCGTACCCTGCGCGTCTCGCCGCCCGCGGGCCGGCCCGAACTCGCGCATCCCTGCGCTCGAACAGTCGGGCCTTTCCCCCGCGGTCGGCTGCGATGCTCGGCTCGCTTTAAGGCGCGGGTCGCTTTAGGACCGCGCATCCTGCGCTATGGCGTCGCGAGGAAGCTGTAGGGCGGGCCTAGGCCTGCCGCGCTCCTGTCGTAGGAGCGATGGCAATCGCGACTGCGCGACGCATTGATTCGCGTCCAATTCGCAACTCGGAGGCGCCCAAAGCTCGCCCTGTCGCTCAACCCTTCAATGCGACGCGCGGTCGCGATGCCAGCCGCGGTGCTTGATGTCGAGGTAGAGGCTGTAGATTGCCGTGAAGGCGGGGAACAGGTTCTGCAGTACGCCGACGGCGTCCTGTTTCGACGAGAACAGGAAATAGCTCAGCGTCATCAGGCTGCCGACGATGCTCATGTACCAGAACGCGCGCGGGATCACCGGTTTGCCGTAACGCTTGGAGGCGATGAACTGCACCAGCCAGCGACCGCCGAACATCAGCGCGCCGGTCAGGCCGATCAGTTTCCACGGCGTGATATGCACGCCGAAGCCGCTGAGCCAGACGATCTGTTCGTTCATGGCGTCAGTCCAGTTCCTGCGTGCCGGTGACCTTGCTGCGCTGGATCAGCCAGGCGACGCCGCGCAGGTCCTTGAGCCCGACCCAGGCGCGGCCGAGATTGTTGTATTTCGATACGCCGGCGGTGCGTTCGCGATGGTTCACCGGCACGCTGACCGAACGCCAGCCCGCGCGTTTGACCAGGGCAGGCAGGTAACGATGCATGTGGTCGAAATAAGGCAGATCGAGGAAGACGGCGCGATCGAACAGCTTGATGCCGCAACCGGTGTCCGGCGTTTCGTCGCGCAGCAGGCGCGAACGGATCGCGTTGGCGAACTTCGAAGCCCAGCGCTTGGAACCGGTGTCCTTGCGGTTCACGCGCCAGCCGGCGAACAGCTTCACGTCCTTGTCGGCGGCATCGCGCGCGGCCAGCAGTTTCGGGATGTCGGCGGGATCGTTCTGGCCGTCGCCATCGAGCGTGGCGATCCAGGCGCCGCGCGCGGCTTTCACGCCGGTGCGCACGGCCGTGCTCTGTCCGCTTTGCTTCAGGTGCGAGATCACGCGCAGCTCCGGCGTCGTCGCCTTCAAGGCGCGCAGCACGTCCAGGCTGTCGTCCTTCGACTGGTCATTGACGTAGACGATCTCGAACGGAATCTTGCCGCGAAGGGCTGCGACCACTTCGCCGACCAGCGGCGGGATGTTGTCGCGTTCGTTGAACACGGGGACGACGACGGACAGTTCGATGCTCATGCCTTGTTTCCGAAATAGTCGCGGCACCATTGCACCACGGGCGGCAGGCCGTCCTCGATGCGAGTATGCGGTTCGAAGCCGAAGGCCGCCTTCGCGCGCGAGGTGTCCGCCATCGTCTCGACCATGTCGCCGGGCTGGAGTTCCCGATAGATCTTCTGCGCCGGCCGGCCGGCGGCCTGTTCGATGATGGCGATGAAATGCTCGAGTTCGACCGGCGTGTGGTTGCCGAGATTGAACACGCGATGCGGTTTTTCGCCCTGCGGCGGGTTGTCCAGCGCGCCGATCACGCCGGCGACGATGTCGTCCACGTGGGTGAAATCGCGACGCATTTTCCCGTGGTTGAACACCTCGATCGGCCGGCCGGCGAGCACCGCGCGCGAGAACAGCAGCGGCGCCATGTCGGGTCGGCCCCAGGGGCCGTAGACGGTGAAAAAGCGCAGGCCCGTGCTGGGCAACCCGTACAGATGCGCATAGGTGAAGGCCATCAGCTCGTTCGCCGCCTTGCTCGCCGCGTAATACGACAGCGGCTGGTCCACGCGCTGGTCTTCCGAGAACGGCGGCTTCGCGTTGCCGCCATAAACCGAACTCGACGAGGCGTAGGCGAGATGCTTCACGCCGTGATGGCGGCAGGCTTCGAGCATGTTGGTGAAACCGACCAGGTTGCTCGACGCGTAGGCCTGCGGATTCTGCAGCGAATAGCGCACGCCGGCCTGGGCGGCGAGATGCACGACGCGATCGGGCCGGACTTCGTCGAACAATGCGCGCAGCGCCTGGTCGTCGGCGATATCGAGCTCGGCGATGCGGATCTGCGGGCAAAGCGCCGCAACCCGGTCGCGCTTGAGCTGCGGGTCGTAATAATCGTTGAAGTTGTCGAGACCGACCACGGTCTCGCCGCGCGCGGCCAGCGCCTTGCACGTATACGCGCCGATGAAGCCGGCGGCGCCGGTGACGAGGACTGTCATGCCAGAACCCCTGTTCGCCTGCTGCGCTCGGCCTGATTCTGATCGGAATCGGAACGTCGTGCGGTGCCCGGAATGCTCGTGCATTCGTACATGCACGGAGCTTCCTGCGCTCCACCGTCGGCGCACTGCCTTCGCTCGCTACGGCGCACCGGGGTTCTGAACGGGATCATCGGCGTACAGGTTACGCCTACTGACTACCGCCGCGCAGCTTCTCGAGGATGCCGTCCAGCGTTTCCAGGCCGTGGTAGGCGATGATCAGCTTGCCGCGTCCGCCGCGTCCGTGCTGCACGGACACCTTGGCGCCGAGGCGTTCGGACAGTTCGCGCTCGAGCGAGGCGATGTCGGCATCGGCTTTCTTGGCGGTCTTCGGTTCGTTCTTGGTCGGCACCCGACCCTGCGCCAGTTGCTGGCCCCGACGCTCCACCTCGCGCACCGACAGGCCCTGTTCCGCCGCGGTGTTCGCCAGTGCGATCGCGGCGGCCGGCGCCAGGGTCAGCAGCGCGCGCGCATGGCCCATTTCCAGTCGCTTGTGCTCGAGCAGTTTGCGGATGTCGGCTGGCAGTTCGAGCAGGCGCAGCAGGTTCGATACCGCCGCGCGCGAACGGCCCACGGCTTCGGCGGCCTGCTGGTGGGTCAGCGAAAATTCGTCGATCAGGCGCGACAGCGCCTGCGCTTCTTCCAGCGGATTGAGGTCTTCGCGCTGGATGTTCTCGATCAACGCCATCGCGATGACGGCGCGGTCGTCGACCTCGCGCACGACCACGGGCACATCGGCCAGGCCGGCGAGCTGCGCGGCGCGCCAGCGGCGTTCGCCGGCGATGATCTCGTATTTGTGCCGGCCGGTTTCGCGCACGACGATGGGCTGGATCACGCCCTGCGCCTTGATCGACTCGGCCAGTTCGGTCAACCGCTCCGGATCCATGCCGGTGCGCGGCTGGTAACGGCCCGGATGCAACAGGCCGATCTCCAGCGTGCGCATGCTGTCGCCGCGCACGTCCTCGGCGGCGGCCGCCGCCGGCTTGCTGGTGCCGAGCAGGGCTTCGAGCCCACGCCCCAGGCCGCGTTTCTTGGTCGCCATCACGCGGTCTCCTTGTGTTTCTTCTCGCGCCGGATCACTTCGCCGGCGAGGCCCAGGTAGGCGATGCCGCCGCGCGAGGAACGGTCGTAGCCGACGATGCTCTGGCCGTGGCTGGGCGCCTCGGCCAGGCGCACGTTGCGCGGGATGATCGAACGGAAGACCTTGTCGCCGAAATGCGAGGTCAGTTCGCCCGACACGGCATTGGCCAGGTTGTTGCGCACGTCGAACATGGTGCGCACGATGCCTTCGATCTGCAGCGACGGATTCAGCCGCTGCTTCAAAGCCTCGATCGTGTTGACCAGGGCCGACAGGCCTTCGAGCGCGAAATATTCGCACTGCATCGGCACGATGACGCCGTCGGCGGCCGCCAGCGCGTTCAGCGTCAGCAACGACAGCGAGGGAGGGCAATCGATCAGGATGTACTGGTATTGCTCGCGGATCGGTTCGAGCGCGGCCTTCAACCGGTTCTCGCGCGCCGGCAGGTCCATCAACTGGATTTCGGCCGCGGTCAGATCGATGTTCGTCGGCAGCAGGTCGTAGCCTTCCGGGCTGCGCACGATGGCCGCGCGCGCTTCGGCTTCGCCGAGCAGCACTTCGCAGGCCGAATCGCCGATCTCGCGCTTGTCCACGCCCGAGGCCATGGTCGCGTTGCCCTGCGGATCGAGATCGATCAGCAGGACCTTGCGCGGCGCCGCCGCCAGCGCCGCGGCGAGATTCACCGCGGTGGTGGTCTTGCCGACTCCGCCCTTCTGGTTGGCGATGGCGATGATGCGCGACATGCGGTCCTCGATCGATGGCGTCGGCAACCTGTCCATCGCGCGGCGGCCGGGGAACCGGACCGCCCGCGACCGGAAGGGGCGGACGCAGGAAGGGCGATTATGGCCGCTCTAGGATTCGCGCGCGACCACGACCAGGTGTCTTTCGGCATCCAGGCCGGGAACCGTGAGCGGATGCACGGCCTGCAGGCGCCAGCCCGGCGGCAATTCCGCCACTTCCTCGTCGACGCGGGCCGCCTTCATGGCCAGCAGCCGGCCGCCGGGGCGCAGCAGGTGTCCGCCGACGCGCACGATGCCCGCCAGGCGGTCGAGGGCGCGGGCGGTGATCAGGTCGTACTGCCCCGGCTCGTCCACGGCTTCGGCGCGCGATTCGATCACGGTCGCGTTCGACAGGCCGAGCTGGCGCACGGCCTCGCGCAGGAAGCGCGCCTTCTTGCCGTTGCTCTCGACCAGGGAAACCCGCAGTCGCGGCTTGGCGATCGCCAGCGGAATGCCGGGCAGGCCGGGCCCGGTGCCGAGATCGGCCAGGCGCTCGTCCTCGACGAAACCGTGCATGGCCAGGGAATCGAGCAGATGCTTGACCAGCATCTCGCGCGGGTCGCGGATCGCGGTGAGGTTGTAGGTCTTGTTCCAGCGCTCGAGCAGGCTCAGGTAATCAAGCAGGCGCGGCGCCAGCGCGGGCGAAAGGCCCAGTTGGGTCAGGCCCGATTCGAGGGCGGGCGCCAGGACGGCGAGCGGCGAGTTCATCGCCGCATTGTCCACGATAGACGGCCGCGAAGGCCAAGGAACGGTGGGCGACTCAGACCGTATGCAGGGCGCAGCGCACCACGCGCAGGCCCAGGCGCCCGACCCGGCGATTGATTTCCTGCTTGAAAACTTCGGCCGACGCGCCGGCCTGGGCGATCGCTTCGCGCGTTTGCGCCGCGACCCATTCGTCCACGCGATCCAGGGCTTCGCCGGCCAGCGCCGGTTCGAGGATCTGGTAGTACAGCTCGGCTTCGCCGCGGGCCGAGTCGGTCGGCACGTGCAGGTGATGGCCGGCCAGTTCGACCGTCGCGCCGGCGCGTTCGAGTCCGGGGCACAGCCAGCGCCAACCGCTGCCGAGCGTGCGCCGGTAGCGGCCGAAGCGATGCACGGTGAGCGCGCTGCCCTCGGGCACGCGGCGCAGGCCCGCGGCCGCCAGGAGGGCGGCGGCCGCGATGAACAGGGAAACGGCTACGAGGACGTCCATCGTCGTCGCCATCGGGTGGGGGGATGGTCATCATTCTCCCGGCCGCGCCGGAAAAACGTGCGACAAGTCCCAGTTCGAGCGTGAATGCCCGTCTCGCCGCGGGGTAGGAATCAGGAGGCGAGCGCGCGTTTGGCCGACAACTCGCCCAGCGGCTGCGGCCGATCGAACAGATAGCCCTGGCCGGCACTGAGGCCGAGCAGGCGCAATTGCTGGCGCTGTTCCTGCGTTTCCACGCCTTCGGCGATGACCTCCAGCCCCAGCGAGTCGGCCAGCAGGCGGATTGCGCGCACGATCGCCGTGCTGCCGCCGCTTTCGCCCGAACGCAGGGCCGCGACGAAACTGCGATCCACCTTCAGCCCGTGCAGCGGGAAGCGGTGCAGGTAGGAAAGCGAGGAATAGCCGGTGCCGAAATCGTCGAGCAGGGTGTGCAGGCCGGCATCGCGCAGCCGCGACAGGCATTGCCGCACCTGCTCGGGATTCTCCAGCAGCGCGCCTTCGGTGACCTCGAGACGCAACTGCGCCGGGTTGACCTGGTAATCGTGCAGCAGCGCGAGCAGGCGGCGATCGAAATCGGTGGCGCGCAGATGCCGCGGCGACACGTTCAGGGTGACGTGGCCGGTCCCGCCGAGCAGGCGCGGCAGGTCGCGGCAAACCTGTTCGTAGATCTGCCAGTCGATCTGTTCGAGCAGGCCCGATTCTTCCGCCGTGGTCAGGTATTCCATCGGCGACAGCAGGCCGCGTTCCGGATGTTGCCAGCGCATCAGCGCTTCGTAGGCGATGACGTTGCCGTCGGCCAGGCGCACGATCGGCTGGTAATAGGGCACGAACTCGCGGCGCTGCAGGGCGCGGCGCAGATCGCCCTCGAGTTCGAGCTGGCGCAACGCGTCTTCGTGCAGGCGTTCGTCGAACAGGGCGAAGGCGTTGCGGCCGGCCGCCTTGGCGCGGTACATGGCCACGTCGGCGTCGCGCAGCAGCTCTTCCGGATTGCGATAGCGGCCGTCCACCAGGGCGATGCCGATGCTGGCCGAGGTGTAGAGCTCCTTGCCGGCGATGCGCATCGGTTCGGACAGGCTGCGGATCACCCGTTCGGCCACCATCACCGCGTCGCCCGGTTCCTGGATGCGATCGATGACGATGGCGAATTCGTCGCCGCCGAGGCGCGCGACCGTGTCCGGTTCGCGCACGCAACGGCCGATGCGGCGCGCGGCCTCCTTCAGCAATTCGTCGCCGACCAGGTGGCCGACCGAATCGTTGACGACCTTGAAGCGGTCGAGATCGAGGAAGAGCACGGCGAAATCGTCGCCGCCCTCGCTGCGGTAGCGGTTCAGGGCCAGGCCCAGCGTCGCCAGCAGCTGGCTGCGGTTCGGCAGGCCGGTCAGGGCGTCGTGCAGGGCTTCGTGCTTGAGCCGGTATTCGATGCGCTCGCGCACCGAGATCTGCTTGCGCAGCTCGACGTTCGTATCGGCCAGTTCGCTCGTGCGCGCCGCTACGCGCTGCTCCAGGTCGGCATAGGCCTGGCGCAGGGTCTCGTCGGCCTTGCGGCGTTCGAGCGCGTTGGCGATATGGAAGGAAACGAAGCTCAGCAGCTCCTCGTCGCGTTCCGTGTACAGGTAATCGGGCGTATAGCTTTGCACCGCGATCAGGCCGATGGCCTTGCCCTCGCTCATCAGCGGCACGCCCAGCCAGCAGACCGACTTCGTGCCGAACACCTTCACTTCGCCGGCTTCCTCCAGCCGGGTGGTGCCGGCGCGATCGGTCAGCAGCGGTTCGCGCGTGCGCAACACGTATTCGCTGAGGCCGCGGCCGAGCGGGCGGCTGCGCTGGCGCTGGTCGCGTTCGTCCACCGAATAGGCGAATTCGAGCTCGTCGCCCGCTTCGTTCAGCAGCGCGATGTAGAAATTGCGCGCGTCGAGCAGCTCGCCGACGATCTCGTGCACGCTGGCGTAGAAGGCGTCGATGCTGGCGCTGCTGCCGGAAACTTCCGCGATGCGGTACAGCGCGCGTTGCAGGCGCTCGCCGCGCTGGCGCTCGGTGACCTCGTGGCGCAGTTCGCGCGTGCGTTCCTCGACCTTGCGCTCCAGCTCCTCCTGCGCTTCGCGTCGCGACAGCGCATTGAGGATGTGCTGGGCGACGTAGTTGAGCAGGATCTGGTCGTCTTCGCTGTAACGCACGGCCGGGTCGTAGCTCTGCACCACGACCGCACCGCGCACCACGCCGTCCTCGATCAGCGGCACGCCCAGCCAGTCTTCGCTGTCCGGGCCCAGGCGGTCGTCGCGGGCGACGCCGAGTTCCTGCCGGATCAGGGCCGAGGGGCCGCGCGCCGGGCGGCCGTAGCGGATCATCGCCAGCGTCAGGCTGTTGCCGAGTTCGCTGACCGGCGTGTCCTGCTGCGGATCGGGCACGTCGGTGTCGTGGCTGTCGGCGAAATAGACGAAGCGCAGGGTTTCGCGGCTCGGATCGAAACGCGCGATATAGAAGTTCTCGGCGTACATCAGCCGGCCGACGATGAGGTGCAGGCCGTGCAGCACTTCGTCCGTGCTCTGGTCGGAACTGGCGAGGTCGCTGATGGCGAACAGCGCGCGCTGCAGGCGCTCGGCCGTGGCCAGGCGTTCGACATCGACCTGCAGGCGTTGCGTGTGCAGCAGGGATTGCGCGCGCAGCGACAGCGGCGGCAGGCATTCCTGCCAGTCGGGATCGACGCGATCGGGATGGAAGCGGCTGATCAGGGCGGCCCAGAAGCCGGCGTTCTGGGCCAGCACCTGCGCGCGCTGCAGGCTGCCGTCGGAGAAAACGCGCTCGGCCGTGCCGCCTTCGCCGCGGGCGCGTTCGAGCAGGCGGCGCGATTCGGTCGGCAACGGTTCGTCGCCGCCGGTATGCAATTGGCCCGGGTCGCTGGGCTGATGGTTCCAGACCAGGTCCACCTGGTCGTGCCCGAGTTCGAGCAGGTGCACGCTGGCCACGCGGGCCAGCACCGTCATGTCGCTGGCTCCGAGCAGGGCGCGCACGAAGCCGTCGTGGGCGCGAAGCGAGGCGGAGTTGGACGGAAGAGCCATGACCCGATTGTTCACCAATTCACGCAGGCCGGGTAGCCGGCCGATCCGCCAGCAGGGCCCGGGTTGCCGGATGCCGGGGGTCGGATAGCACGGCTGCCATGGGTCCTTGCTCCACCACCTCGCCCTGGTGCATGACCGCGATGCGTTCGGCCAGGGCCCGGGCGGCCGCCATGTCGTGCGTAATGAACAGCAGGGCCAATCGGCGCTGGCGCTTGAGCCCCTCGAGCAGGGCGAGGATGCCGGCACGGTGCTGGGCATCCAGGGCCGAGACGGCTTCGTCGCAGACCAGCAGGTCCGGATCGGCCGCCAGCGCCCGGGCGATGGCGATGCGCTGGCGCTGGCCGCCGGAGAACTGGTGCGGATAGCGGTCCAGCGCGCTGTCGTCCAGGCCGACCTGGGCCAGCAGGGCCGAGGCGCGCTGGCGGCGGGCGATCGCGTCCAGATCGGTATGGATGCGCAAGGGCTCGGAAACCACGTCGACGATGCGCTGGCGCGGATCGAGCGAGGCGTACGGATCCTGGAACACCACGCCGATGCGTCGACGCAGTGCGCGCAGTCGCGATCGCGACGCCGTCAACAGATCCTCGCCATCGAATTTCGCGGATCCCGTAACGTCGCCGCGCAACAAGCGCAGCAGGGCGCGACCGAGCGAGCTCTTGCCGCTGCCGCTTTCGCCGATCAGCGCCAGGCATTCGCCGCGGCGCAGTTCGAACCCGGCTTCGCGCAGCGCTGGCGCGGCCGCGCGCGGATAGCGCAAGGACAGATTGCGCACCGAGACCAGGGTTTCGCCGGCGGCAGTGGGTTGCGGTTCCGGCAAGGCATCCGCGGCCAGCAGCTCGCGCGTGTATTGGTGCTTCGGCGCAGCGAAGACCTGCGCGGTCTCGCCGGTTTCCACCATTTCGCCGCGACGCAGGATCGCCACCGATTGCGCGAACGCGCCGAGCAAGGGCAGGTCGTGGCTGATCAACAGCAGGCCGAGCCCGCGCTCGCGCCGCAGGCGGTCGAGCAGTTCGAGCATCTCGCGCGCCAGGCGCGGATCGAGCGCCGAGGTCGGTTCGTCGGCGATCAACCAGGCTGGATCGCCCGCGAGTGTCAACGCGAGGTTCACGCGCTGGCGCTGGCCGCCGGAGATCTGGTGCGGGTAACGCCCGGACAAGGCTGCCGGCGCCGGCAGTTCGAGTTGTTCGAGCAGGCGCAGCGATTCGGTTTTCGCGGCCGTGCGATCGAGGCCGCGCAGCGCCATCAGGCTCTCGACCAACTGCGCGCCGAGGCTGCGCATGGGATGCAGGCTGGCCAGGGCATCCTGCGGCATCCAGGCCAGGCGGCGACCGCGCAAGGCGCGATGCGACGGCGAACCGAGCGCGACGGATTGCTCGCCGACTTTCAGCTCGCCAGTCGCGCGCAAGCCCGCCGGCAGCAGATCCATCATCGCCAATGCGGTGAGGCTCTTGCCGCTGCCCGATTCGCCGACGAGGCCGAGGCAATGTCCGGGATCGAGGCGAAGATCGATCGGGCCGAGCAAGCGTGCGCCGGTCGCGCGCAGATGCACTTCCAGTCCGGCGACGGCGAGCGCGGCGTTCATGCGGTGCCTTCGCGCGGCGCGCGCCGAACGTCCAGCCAGTCGCGCAGTGCATCGCCGAGGAACTGGAAGCAGGCCAATGTCGCTACCAGAAAGACGGCCGGGAAAATCAACGTCCACGGCGAGACGTCCATTTCCTGGCTGCCTTCGTACAACAGCGCGCCCCAACTCGCGGAAGGTTCGTCCACCGAGAGGCCGAGGAAGCCGAGGAAACTTTCGATCAGGATGGCCTGCGGCAGGATCAGGCCCAGGTACACGAGCGCCAGCGGCAACAGATTCGGCAACAGATGCCAGCGCAACACTTGCGAGAAACTCGCGCCGGCGGCGCGCGCCGCCAACACGAAAGGCGCTTCGCGCAAGCGCGCCGCTTCTGCGCGCATCACGCGCGCCAGATCGATCCAGACGTAGCCGCCGATCGCCGCCAGTAGCAACGGAAGCGAGCGTCCGAACAGGCTCAGCAGCAGGATGACGATCAGCAGGAAGGGCAAGGCCGACAACACATCGAGCCCGCGCAACATCCAGCGCTCGCCGGCGCCGCCGGCCAGGCCGGCGATCGCGCCGTAACCCAGGCCGATGATCAGCGCGATCAGGCTTGCCATCAGTCCGATGCCCAGCGACAGACGCCCGCCGGCCAACGTGCGCGCGAACAGATCGCGACCGATGGCATCGGTGCCGAACCAGTGGCCCGATCCGAACGAAGGCGCGGCCGACAAGGCCTGCCAGTCGGGGCGATGCGGATCGGGCAGGCCGAGACCGGGCGCGAGCCAGCACAGGGCCGCCAACAAGGCCAATCCGGTCAGGCAGAGCTTGGCGCTGCGCGGCAGGGAGGAGAGTCGCGGCATGGCCCATGCTAGCCGGCGCTACAATGCGCGCCTAGCCATCGCGCGACGAAACCCGCATGTCCTATCCGTATTCCCGTCCGCGCCGGATGCGCCGCGACGATTTCTCCCGCCGGCTGATGCGCGAGACCGCGCTCGGCGCCGACGACCTGATCCTGCCCCTGTTCATCCACGAACTCGCCGGCCGCGCGCCGGTGGCGTCGATGCCCGGCGTCGAGCGATTGTCGGTGGACGAGCTGCTGCGCGAAGCCGAAAAGGCCGTCGCCCTGCGCATTCCCGCCGTCGTGCTGTTCCCGGTCACCGCGCCCGAGGCCAAGAGCCTGGATGCGAAGGCAGCCTGGGACGAAGACGGCCTCGCGCAACGCGCGATCCGCGCCCTGCGCCAGAACTTCCCCGAACTTGGCGTGATCACCGATG
>CAYWHO010000054.1:4554-11443 GCA_964458195.1 uncultured Arenimonas sp. | reverse complement strand
AGCAACTCAAGCTCGAGCATGACCTTTTAAAAAAAGCGATCGCGTTCACTTCCGAACGAAGGGCGACATCTTCGCCTTCATCGCACACCAGCAAGAAACCTACCCGGTGAGGAGGCTCTGCCGCCTCTACGGGGTGAGCCCGAGCGGGTTCTATGCCTGGCGCGATCGTCCGGCCAGCGCCCGCGCGCAGGCCGATGCCGTGCTGCTCGACCACGTGTGCCAAGTGCACCGGGACAGCCGGCAGACCTACGGCAGCCCGCGCGTGCATGCCGCGCTGCATCGCGCCGGCCATACGGTCGGACGCCGCCGTATCGAGCGCCTGATGCGGGAAAACGCCATCCAGGCGTGCTCGGCCACGCTGTACCGGCGCATGCCGGGACTGACTCGCTTCTTTGCCGGCGCCGACAACCATGTGCACGCCCTGACCATCGACCGACCCCATCAGGTGTGGGTGGGCGACATCACCTACCTCAAGGTGTCGGGCGCGTGGCGGTACCTGGCCACCATCATGGATCGCCACACCCGCCGGCTGCTGGGTTGGGCCCTGGGCACGGAGAAGACGGCCAGTCTCACCCGCCGCGCGCTGACGGCGGCGATGCGCCGCCACGCGCCGGCACCCGGCACGGTCTTCCACAGCGACCGCGGTGTGGAGTTCCTGGCCGCCGAGTTCAAGCAGGTCCTGGCGCGCGCCGGCTTCGTCCAGAGCAGCACTCGGCCGCGCCGCATTACCGACAACGCGCACATGGAGTCCTGGAACAAGAGCCTGAAGTCCGACCTGATCCATCGCAAGAAATTCACGTCCGAGTCGAGCCTGCGCGCGGCCGTCCGCAGCTACATCGTCTTCTACAACCACGAACGCTTACACTCGTCCCTGGGCTACCGGTCTCCGGTGGAGTTCGAAGCCCAGTGCACCTAACGGATGGGTGTCCACTTTTCCGAAGGAACTCCCCGTCGCTCCGCGACGCAACTATCAAGACGTAAAGCGTTAGACCTCATGCGCAGCTCCGATCCAGCTCGCCCGTTCACTGTCGTGATTGCCGACAACTTCCACTACATGGACGAAGGGGAGAGCTACGAGCACGGTAAGTTCGAGACGCTTGAGGGCGCCATTGCCGCTGCGAAAAGCATTGTCGATGGGTTCCTGGCTTCTGCGTTGAAGCCCGGCATGACTGCTGACGAGCTATACAGCCAGTACACTTCGTTCGGTGATGATCCGTACATCACCAGTTCAAATGAACCAGGAGTACCATTCTCGGCTTGGAGTTATGCGAAAACGCGCTGTTTAGAGATGTGTGGATCTCAACCCGCATCGAAGGCTGATGGGCATGATGTCTGAAACCTCGCTGGAGCGGACGCGTGACAGATAATGTGCCAAGCTCTAACGGCGGCATGCGCGCCGCTCAACTCAACCGTTAGGCCCCAGGCACGCTTTCCTGCGTTTTCCAAGATGGAATTCCTCGAGCAACATTGGCACGAGATTCTCGGCAGCCTCGTCGCCCTAGCCGGTGTGGTCGGTTTCATAAGCGGCGGGCTCATCGCGAGTCTCGGGGACCCCGACCAAGCAGAGCATCGAGTGGTCGAGGGCATTCCTGCGCGCATGTTGTCTCTCGGCTACGTCCTTGCCGGAGCGTCGTTCTTTTTCGTGGGTCCGATCGCCGGTATTCCAGCCTCGATTATTCTGCTGGCATTGACCTATGGGCTGGGCAAGCCCGCAGATTAGTCCAGATGCTGTTGCCCAACTACTGTCCAAGCGGCCGCATATTCGCGCGCGCCGCGCCCTGGCCACCTGCGATAGCATGGCAGCCACGGCACGGCCTCCCACGGTGAACGGGCGGCCGCTTAATTCAATCGTTAGACGGCACTCAACGTCATGCCCGTGAACATTTACCGCGTCGCTCCTGAAGGCGAAGAGAATGAACAGGTCGCATGGCTCTGCGACGATGAGTGGCGGCTCACACAACAATCCGAGGCCCTAAGCGCTTGGCTTCAGGTAGAGGGCATGAAGCTCAAGCCTGATCGGTACATCGCGAACATCGGCTTTTCCTGGCGGCGCGATGCCTGCTCCGGCGGCCCAGTATTCACACCCGAAACGTTGCGGCGACTGGCCGACTTGGGCATGAGCCTGCACATCTCCGAGTACGCGGGCTTTACCGACGAAATGGACAAGGAGACAGGCGGCGCAGCCGTGCCGTCTAACACCTCGCTGGAGCGGACCCGTGAAAGATAGAATGCCAGGCCCGTGCCGCGGCGGCCGCGCCGCCCAGCTCAACCGTTAGGCCGCAGGAGAGCAGTGTCGTGAGTGGTGAGGATCTCTTGGATCAAATCTACGACTGGCTGTCCCGCAAGCACCCGGATGGGCCTGCGTGGCATAAGGTAGGCTTTCACTGCTTCCGTGACTGCGCCCCGATAGTTCGGGCGGTACTGGCGATGGATGCGGTGGAAGGGGAAGTTTCAAACGGCGCTTGGGGTCAGCTGCTCTGGAACACATACCCGAACTGGCGGGAAGTCTTGGCTCTCGCCAAAGCCGGATACGATTCAATGCATGCTTCGGAGCAGTCCTCGGCCATAGATTCACTTTCCGCCAGGTTTTCTGAGTACGAAGCGATGTGTGCGGAGGCAATGGCGCGAGTGGAGCAGACTGGCTTCGACCGGGAGTTTGGTGAGTTCACATCAATCGGTTATGCCGACGTTGGCTTCAGGCCGCAGTTCGCTTTCTTGGAAGAATCTCTCCAGGACAAGCGCCTCCACTGGCTTGCTCAGCATCATGCCGCAGTCCAGCGCGCAACTGCGGCCTAAACATTCAACCAAGCCGACGCTCTCGGCGCGGCTTAACTCGGGCGTTAGACGGCATGACAAGAGCCGCTGCGGCATCTCGAACGTTGTTCCTATTTTCCGGGTTGTATGCGGCCATGTGCGCACCCGCCATTCTCCTTGCGGAGCGCATGAGATGGGGTCAGTCGTTTCTTCATCTGTCGCAAACTTTCGCCGTCGCAGTTTGTCTTCTTTCTAGTCTCGCGTTCCTTTGGCTGTCGCGCGGGTCGAATCGGATGGTTTTACGCACAGTTGCAGCCGTCGCGGCAATACTCTGCTTACTTTGGGTTGGTTTCATCGCGCATGTCCTTGCGACGTTTGACCTAGGCCCGGACTAACCTGGCGCTCATGCCGTCCACGAACGGAGCCAGGTTCACTTCGGATCGGTCGCTGGGCGGAAGTACCGACGCGCTCGGCAGCGCGACCGCGGATGATTGTTGCCCCCTCGCGCTGCCAGTGCAGCCTGGGATAACTTTACCCGACCCCGTTATCCTATCCTCTCGATATTCGCAGGGAGCAATCGCATGAACCTGATCCGGCTGTGTGCTGCCGTTTTGATTGTCGCTTCAGGCGTGACAAGCCCCGCCAAAGCGGCAAGCAAGGTGGACATCATCAACTTCAGTATCAACAATTGCTCGCAGCATTTCGACCAGGAAAAGAATGACGAGTTCAAGGGCATGAGCGATGCCCAGAAGGTCGAAAATATCTACCCTTTGATCGAATTGTTCGTCGATTCCAGCCAGGAGAGTCTTGAAAATGGCATCCAGGACGCACCCGCAGCAATGGCTTGCCTGGCGCAGCAGGTGCTCAAGATAAAACGCAACAACGGCGACATCCCCTCGGACCGGCCCAGCACCACGACCTCCGAGGCCGGCAATGACGAAACGGGCGCGCAACCCGGCGGGACATGCACTACCTATGAGCAATGCCTTCAGGTCGAGAACAGCTCAGGCCTGGCCGCCAAGCTGGATGCTCTTCCTGCCGATAATACGAATCTGAAAACACGCGGCATCATCGCCGTATCCGACTTCATGATTCAGAACTACCAACAATGCTTGCCGGACAGCCGCTGCCAGAAGCTGGTTGATCAGAACCGGAAGCTGCGGGCGGATACCCTGCTCGTTTGCCAGAAGGTGAGCACGGATGCCGGCAGTTGTACCGTGTCGCCGTTTTGAGAACGCATGCGTGCGGGCCAGTCGCCCTGGCTTCGCAACCGCGCTACGCTTGAATCTTGAATTGCCGGGCATCGGCAACTTCAAGCCGGCGCTTGCTTGACCAGGCAATCAGCAGGCATCGCGAGAGTGTTGGGTTCGTGCGAACTGCTGTCCGGCGGTTCCTTGTCCAGGTTGTCAGGAGTTCACCTTGAAAAACGCAATTTCCACCGCATTGCTGGTTCTGCTCGCAAGCGCGGCAGCCGCTGAAGAAACAAACCCGGTCCTCGGCGACTGGGAATGGAATCCGACTCGCGGTCAGTGCAAGGAGATGCATAGTTACCGGAGCGATGGCACCGCCACCTTCAGGAGCGGCGACGAGATTCTGGAGAAGACGTACGCGGTTTCGGACGCCGGCGGCGGCATGTTCCTCGTGGAAATGACGGTCGTCTCAAGCAACGGAGGCAAGGACTGCCTGGGCTCCCCGACGCCCGTCGGCGCCAAATCCAGCGTCTATGTCATGCCCCTCAATGGTGGCGGCTATTTCACTTGCGCGGAGCCCGATGGGATGTCCTGCTATGGATCGACGTCCAAGCGGACGGCGGCAAGCGATCCCTAGCCGATGGCTCAAGAGGATCGCCGGTTGAAGTTGGGCGCATCGTCTTGAGCCCGACGTTGGACCGTTGCCGAAAGCCGTTGCGTGCGCCAGAGTGATACTGTAGTGTCACTCGCATGCGCACCGAACTCGTGACGACGCTCAAGCGGCAGGCTACCGAACTCCTCTCGGACATCGAGCGGGACAAGGAGCCTATCCTCATCACCCAGCATGGACTGCCCAGCGCCTACCTGCTGGACGTTGAGACCTACCAGCTGATGCAACAGCGCATGGCCATCCTGGAAGGCATCGCCCGGGGCGAGCTGGCGGTCGCCGAAGGGCGCACGGCCACGCACGCCCAGGCCAAGAAACGTCTCGCCAGATGGCTGAAGTAGTCTGGTCGGAGCCGGCGTTGGCGGATTTGGATGCCATTGCCGATTACATCGCCTTGGAAAATCCTGTTGCGGCCGCCGAGCTGGTCAAACGCATCTTCGACCATGTCGGGCAACTGTCCGACCACCCTGACAGCGGCAGTCGGCCGCAGGAACTCGGCAAGTCCCGCTATCGCCAGATCGTGGAGCCGCCTTGCCGCGTTTTCTATCGTTTTGACGGCCGCAAGGTTTTTGTCCTGCATGTCATGCGCTCCGAGCGCCTGCTCCGGAAAGGGCAACTGGCGCCTCGATCCAAACGGACAAAGACCTGATAATTCGTTCGGGCCGATGCCACACCGCTGCTCGGCCGACTCGAGACATTGGACGACTACAAGAGCTTCTTCATGCCGCAGCCGACAGATTTCTTTCCGAACGAGGCGTGGGTGCTGTTTCGTCTCAACGACACGCCCATTCGCACCGAGCTCCACGGCGACTTCAACTGTTTCGCCATGATGGACGCGGCCAGCACTTTCATCCTGGGAACGACGCTGATCCCTGCCAACCAGGCGGAATTGACCCTTCTGGACGCAAAGCGGCTCTTCAAGCTAGGTGCGGAGCACAAACTGCAGGCGCCACGAACGCTGTTCGTGCCAAAAGACCTTGCGGCCCAGTCCGTCGCACAAGAGGCGCACCGGCTCGGTGTTGAGATGTTGGCGATTTCGCCCGAAGAAATGGCGCCGTTCGTGGCGGAGGCCAAGGCCGGCTTCAAGCAGTATCAAGACCGGCGGTCCGCCGGTGCTTGACCGCCCGCCGCGAAGGTCCGCCGGCATGGACTCGGCGAGCTCGAGCGTTCGCGACGGACCGCCGTTTCATGGATATATCGGACTGCACGCAGGATGAAATTCGTCGATTTCAAGAATCCGGTTTGGCGTCGCCGTTTTTGGGCAACGCTGACATTCGTGTCTATCGTTCTGCTTGCCGCGCATCCGGAGCTGCGCCTGCTGGTGCCGCTGATCGATGCGATCGGTCTGGATCTTTTCATCGCCATGATCGGATTCCAGCTGACGCAGCTCTTGTCCAGCGCGCTTGCGCCGGTATTCCATCGGGCCTGGGGCTGGTCGGTTCCTGCCATTCGTGCCGCGCACCGCGTTTCGTATTTCATTCAGCCGTTTCGCTTCGTGCGCGATTTCGCTCGCCATGCCCTGTTCCATTGGACGGGCAAGATCGGCCCCTCGGCGTGGCGGCGAACGCATACGCTGGTTCGGCTTGCACGCTTGGGGCCCAGGCGCGCCTTCGCCGGCGCGTAGATGCGGCGATGCCCACGCCGGCCAGCGAGGCCGCCGTCGCTACTCGCCGATCCTTCGCCACGGCGTATCGCCAAGTGTAGGCTTGCCTTGACCGCGACCCGTGGCACAGGGAGCTCTCCATGGCCGAGAACAAGACCCAACCGACGAACGCCAGTGTCGAGGCTTACATCGCTGCGCGCGCGAACGAACAGCAACGCCAGGACTGCCAGGCACTGATGGCCATGTTCGAGAAGATCACCCGGCAGCCGCCGAAGATGTGGGGGCCGAGCATCGTCGGCCATGGCTCCTACCGATACACGTACGAGAGCGGGCGAACCGGCGAGTCGCCGCTGGCGGCGTTCGCCATCCGCGGTCGGGAGCTGGTGGTCTACCTGGCCTGCGAGGACGAGGCCCAGAAATCCCTGCTGCCAAAGCTCGGCAAGCACAAGATGACCAAGTCCTGCCTGTACTTCAAACAGCTCGCCGATCTCGACACGGCGGTTCTGGAAGAGCTGGTGATCGGTTCGATCGCGGAAGTGAAGGCGCGCTACGGCTAGCCGCGGCGCCTGTTTCACTTCCGCCAACGACCGGTAGCACGACGCGCGCGTCGGTTGCGCTGGCATCTGTCGCCATGCCGCGCTACGGTGCGGTAACTCAACCTGACCCCGTTTGGCC
>CAYWHO010000054.1:0-4454 GCA_964458195.1 uncultured Arenimonas sp. | reverse complement strand
ACGTGAGGCGGTTTGCTCAGGGAGGAATCGTCGGCCTGTTCATGGCGGCTGCGTCCTGGTGAACAGGCGCGGCCTGGGCGTCCTCGCCTCTACGCACGACCCATCTATTCGCTAACTCGCTGTTCTTAAAGGCTTTCCCTGGGCAAGCGGTCCGGTGGCCGCATGCGGCGAGCGATCGTGTTGACTTACTGTGTATTGCACAGTACTGTGCGCTCCACGGGTCGGGGCCGCCGTCGGCGGCCACCCCCGGCAGACCTTGCCCAGGAGCCAGGCCATGACCGCCACCCCGGCGCTTCCCGAGTCCGATCGCTTCCATGCGCTCGACGCCGCACGCGCCTTCGCGCTGCTGCTGGGCATCGTGCTGCACGCAACGATGTCCTTTTTCCTGCCGATCCCGGCCCGGGACGTCTCGCAAAGCACGACGCTGGCGCTGGTGTTCTACGTCATCCACAGCTTCCGGATGAGCCTGTTCTTCCTGATCGCGGGATTCTTCGCGCATCGGTTGTTGCATCGTCGCGGCACGCGCGGCTTCGTCGCGGATCGCGCCAAGCGCATCCTGGTGCCGATGACCGCCGGTTGGCTGCTGTTGGCGCCGATCACGATCGCGATCCTGATCTGGGGTTTGTCGCGCACCTTCCCGGGCGTATCCGCCAGCGCGGCCAACGACGCGGCGGCGCCGACGGGATTCCCGCTGACGCATCTGTGGTTCCTGTACTACCTGTGCCTGTTCTACGCGCTGGCATTGCCGCTGCGCGCCGGTTTCGTGGCGTGGTTCGACCGCGAAGGCACGCTGCGCACGCGCATCGATACCCTCGTCGGCACGCTGCTCGCGCTTGGCCTGATGCCGGCGGTGCTGGCCGCGCCGCTGTGCGCCCTGCTGTATTCCTCGCCGGACTGGCCGTTGTGGTTCGGCATTCCGACCCCGGATCACGGGCTGCAGCCGCTACTGCCGGCGCTGCTCGGTTACGGCGCCGCCTTCGGTTTCGGCTGGCTGCTGCATCGTCGGCGCGAATGGCTGGACGTCCTGCGTCGGCAATGGGCGATCAATCTCCTGCTTGCGTCGGCGCTGAGCACGCTGTGCATCGTACTGATCGGCCCGACGCCGGCCGCGGATCCGTTCGCCATCGCCGGCCCGGCGTCGAATCGCCTGCTGTATGCGGCGGCCTACACCTTGTCGATCGGCTACTGGGCGTTCGGACTGATCGGCGGCGCACTGCGGTTCTTCGCGAACGAAAGTCCGACCCGGAGATATCTCGCGGATGGAGCCTATTGGTTCTATCTCGCGCATCTGCCGATCGTCTTCGGCCTGCAGGTGTGG
Organism: uncultured Arenimonas sp.; assembly: GCA_964458195.1. Classification (GTDB taxonomy): domain Bacteria; phylum Pseudomonadota; class Gammaproteobacteria; order Xanthomonadales; family Xanthomonadaceae; genus Arenimonas. The sequence goes on along the minus strand of CAYWHO010000054.1, from coordinate 3,136 downwards.
ATGATGCGCTGGCCGCTGCACTGGTCGCTGAAGTTCCCGCTGATCATCGCCATCACGCTGGGCCTGCTGTTCGCGAGCTACCACTGGATCGTGCGGCCGGGTTTCATCGGCGAGGTGTTGAACGGGCGGCGATATCCGCGGCAGGCGCGCACCGTCGCGACTTCGGACGCGGCGTCGATTCCATCCGCGGCCGGCGCTGCGCCGGTCGCCCGCCTGCTCGGCGTCAGCAAGCGCTACGGCGAAACCCTGGCGCTGGCCGGACTCGATCTCGCCGTGCGTCCAGGCGAACTGCTGGCGGTGCTCGGCCCGAACGGCGCCGGCAAGACGACGGCGATGGGCTTGTGGCTGGGCACGCTGCAGGCCGATGAAGGCCTGGTCGAACTGATGGGCGGCGCGCCGGCCGATGTGCATAGCCGGCTCGGCATCGGCGTGATGATGCAGGACGTGAACCTCGCGCCGATGTTGAGCGCGCGCGAGCACATCGCGCTGGCCGCGAGCGCCTATCGCGATCCGTTGACGGTGGACGAGACGGTGGCGCTCGCCGGCATCGGCGCCTTCGCCGATACGCGCTACCACAGACTTTCCGGCGGCCAGAAGCGCCAGGTGCAATTCGCCGTCGCCATCGCCGGCCGCCCGCGCCTGCTCTTCCTCGACGAACCGACGGTCGGCCTGGACGTGCAGGCGCGCGAAGCGATGTGGCGCACGATCCGGCGCTTCGTCGCGGAAGGATGCTCGGTGGTCTTGACCACGCATTACCTCGAAGAAGCCGAAGCCCTGGCCGACCGCGTCGCGGTGATGGCCAAGGGCCGGCTGATCGCCGAAGGCAGCGTGGACGAGATGCGCGCCCTGGTGACGCGCAAGAACATCCGTTGCAGCAGCGCACTCGATGTCGAGGCGATCCGCCATTGGCCGGGCGTCGTCGACGTGATGCGCGCGGAGCGCCTGGTGCAGGTCGTCGCCTCCGATGCCGAAGCCGTCGTGCGTCGTCTGCTCGACGCCGATCCGGGCCTGGCGCAACTCGAAGTCCGCCAGGCCAGCCTGGCCGAAGCTTTCACCGAACTCACGCAGGAGGCCGCATGAACATCCTGAGCGATAGCTCGAACGCTGCGGTTTTCGATCGCCGTCCGCTGCCGCTGGCGCGATTGCTGCGCGCCTATGCGATGGAAGCGAAGTTCGAGATGCTGGGCGCACTGCGCACGACGGGCTTCGCGTTGCCTTTCATCGCAGCGCCAGTGGCGATCTACGTGCTGTTCGCCGTGGTGATCAGCGGCAACGCCGCCGCGCACAGCCCTCTCGGCCCGGGCATCGCCGACTATCTGTTCGCCGGCTTCGCCGCGATGGCGGCGATGATGCCGGGCATCTTCGGCGGCGTGATCCTGGCGCAGGAACGCGAAGGCGGTCTGCTCAAGCTCAAGCGCGCGATGCCGCTGCCGCCGGGCGCGAGCATCGTCGCGAAGATGCTGATGGGCATGGGCATCGCGGCGCTGTCGGTCGGCCTGGTCGTCGCCGCGGCGCTGTTCGCCGGCAAGCTGACGATCGGTCTCGGGCAGGTGATGATGATCTGGCTCGTGCTGGTGCTGGGTACGATTCCGTTCTCGGCGATGGGCCTGCTGATCGGCGCGATCTCGTCCGGTTCGGCGGCGCCGGCCTGGGGCAATCTGATCTTCCTGCCGATGATGTGGCTGTCGGGCCTTTTCATCCCGCTGCCGGCCTCGCTCGAACGCTGGGTGATCCTGTGGCCGGCCTTCCATCTGGATCAGCTCGCACTCGGCCTTGCTGGCGTCAAGCAGTTCACCTACATACCGCCGGCCTTGGCGGCAGGCGTGCTGGTGGGCTGCACGGTGCTGTTCGGCGGGTTGGCGATACGCCGGCTCGCGCGGACCGGTTGAGCGCGAAGGTTTACTTCGCGCGTGGAACCACAGACCATTCCCGCCATGGCCGATTCCGAAGCGCTCGGAAAACTCGAACTCGAATTGCGGCGCGGCGTCGTGGTGCTGGCGACGCTGTCGCAGCTGCGTACGCCGCGTTATGGCTACGAACTGCGCCAGGCGCTGGCCGAGCGCGGCATGCCGATCGAGGAAGGCACGCTGTACCCGCTGCTGCGCCGGCTGGAAGCGCAGGGCGTGCTCGGCAGCGAATGGAAGATCGAGGATGGTCCGCCGCGGCGCTATTACGCGCTGAACGATGAGGGCCGCAAGTTGCTCGCGCGCCTGACCGACTCATGGCGCGGCATGAACGAGGCGATGGCCCGGCTGTTGAAGGAAGACTGAGCGATGAACGCCCACGAGCTGATCGAATCCTATGTCGCCGATGTCGCCGCGCGATTGCCGCGCCGGCAACGCAACGACGTCGCCTTCGAACTGCGCGCCCTGCTCAACGAGGAATTGCAGGGCAAGGCCGAGTTCGCCGGCCGCGAGGCCGATGCGGCGATGGCGATGGAATTGCTGCGCGGCTTCGGCCGCCCGGCCGATGTGGCCGCGCGCTACCAACCGGCGCTGACGCTGATCGATCCGGTTGATGGCCGCGCCTTCCTGCGCCTCGCGGCGATCGGCGTGGGCGTCATCTGCCTCGTGCTGGCGCTCGCGGCCTTGCGCATGCCGCTCGATACGGGCAACGACATGCTGCGCGCGTTCGCCTTCTGGTGGGGCGGCATCTTTGTTCCGTCGCTGGCGTGGCTTGGCATGCTGGTGTTCGGTTTCGGATCCGCGGCCTGGGCGCGACGACGCTGGCCGGAATCGGCGGAATGGAAACCGCGCACCGGCGACAATCTGCCGATCAATCGCACGGCGATGTCGCTGGGCGTGATCGGAATCCTGTGCGGCGTGTACCTGCTGGCGAATCCGGCCTGGTTGCTCGATTTCTTCCTCGGTGGCCGCGCGGCACCGGCCGCTTACGAAGCCCTCGCTTACTCCGAAACGTTCCGCCAGCGCCAGGCGCCGTGGCTGTTCGGATTGCTGCTGTTGAACGTGCCGATCCTGATCGCGCTCATCGTGAAAGGCCGTTGGACGACGGGCCTGCACCGCATCTACGACCTGCACGGCCTGCTGACCTGCGCGGTCGCGCTGTGGGCCCTGGTCGGCGGACCGATTTTCCGCATGCCCACCGCCGACGGCTTCATGAAGCTCGGATTGCTGGC
>CAYWHO010000053.1:0-11459 GCA_964458195.1 uncultured Arenimonas sp. | reverse complement strand
ATACGAGTTCGGCGGCCAAGACCATCGACCGCATCATCGACGTCTTCCCCGCAGGCGAAAAGCCGATGGTGCGTTCGATGCTGTCGGAGTCGCTGCGCGCGGTGATCTCGCAGTCCCTGCTGAAGAAGGTGGGCGGCGGCCGCATCGCCGTGCACGAGATCATGGTGGGCATCCCGGCGATCCGTAACCTGATCCGCGAGGACAAGGTGGCCCAGATGTATTCGGCCATCCAGACCGGTCAGCAGTACGGCATGATGACCCTGGACCAGAACCTCCAGGACTTCGTCAAGCGCGGCCTGATCACCAAGATCCAGGCACGCGAATACGCCAAGGACAAGCGTCTGTTCGACTGAACATCGGCACAAGCGGGCACAGGGGGCCGGGCATCGTCCGCGGCCGGGTTCGCGTAGTATCTGGGGTCAAGGCCGACCCTCCCCCTGTTTCCAGAGTACCGTTCCGGAGCCCTTGCAATGAGCAGCATCGATTTCACTTCCTTCTTGAAGCTGATGGCGCACAAGAAGGCTTCGGACCTGTTCGTCACGGCGGGCGTGCCGCCGTCGATGAAGGTGCACGGCAAGATCTCGCCGATCACGCAGAACCCGCTGACGCCGCAGCAGAGCCGCGACCTCGTGCTTAACGTGATGAGCCCCTCGCAGCGCGAGGAGTTCGAAAAGACGCACGAGTGCAACTTCGCCATCGGCGTGTCCGGCGTCGGCCGCTTCCGCGTCAGCTGCTTCTACCAGCGCAACCAGGTCGGCATGGTCTTGCGCCGCATCGAAACGCGCATCCCGACGGTCGAGGAATTGAGCCTGCCGGCGGTGATCAAGACGCTGGCGATGACCAAGCGCGGCATCATCATCTTCGTCGGCGCCACCGGTACCGGCAAGTCGACCTCGCTGGCGGCCATGATCGGCTACCGCAACATGAATTCCTCGGGCCACATCATCACCATCGAGGATCCGATCGAATTCGTGCACAAGCACGAGGGCTGCATCATCACCCAGCGCGAAGTCGGCATCGACACCGACAGCTGGGAAAACGCCCTGAAAAACACCCTGCGCCAGGCCCCCGACGTGATCATGATCGGCGAGGTACGTACGCGCGAGGGCATGGACCACGCGATCGCCTTCGCCGAAACCGGCCACCTGGTGTTGTGCACCCTGCACGCCAACAACGCCAACCAGGCGATGGACCGCATCATCAACTTCTTCCCGGAAGACCGCCGCAGCCAGCTGCTGATGGACCTGTCGATGAACCTGAAGGGCGTCGTCGCCCAGCAGCTGATCCCGACGCCGGACGGCAAGAGCCGCCGCGTGGCGATGGAGATCCTGCTGGGCACGCCGCTGGTGCAGGACTACATCCGCGACGGCGAGATCCACAAGCTGAAGGAAGTGATGAAGGAATCCACCAACCTCGGCATGAAGACCTTCGACCAGGCCCTGTTCGAGTTGTACCAGGCTGGCGAGATCTCCTACGAGGATGCGCTGCGCTACGCCGACTCGGCCAACGAAGTGCGCCTCAAGATCAAGCTGGCCCAGGGCGGCGACGCCCGCACGCTGGCCCAGGGTATGGACGGCGTCGAGATCTCGGAAGTGAAATAGGCCGCCCCGCGGTCTGCGCGAAAACCCGGCTCCGGCCGGGTTTTTGTTTTTTGGGGCGGGATCGCCGCCTCGCCGCCGACCCGGTGGTCTTTCATCCCCGCATTCGAGGCGTTCGTCCCGGCGCGCTGCATCGGCGCGGCGCCAGGCTTCCCGTGGCCTTGCCGCTTCGGACACAATCGCCTTTCCGTTCGAGCCGAAGGATGCGATGCGATGAAGCGATGGGTGCCATGGATGCTGCTGCTGGTTCCGACGATGGCCGCGGCCGGCGAATGCGAAAGCAATTTCGGCAAGGACGGCAGCGCCTTCAGCGGCACGCGCTACTTCAGCCATGTGCGCGTGGCCGATCTGTCGCAACAGGACGCACTGGGTCAGATGCGCGGCATCATGCTCGCCGAGAAGATGCAGGTGATCGCCGAGGACGCCGATGGCGGCACTCTGCTGGTGGAGCAGCCCTCGACCGGTACGACGCGCGCCATCCCGACCATCATCACCGTCACTGCGGAAGGCGGCGACGCCAGGGTGGAGATGGCCGTCAAGACCGACAAGGGCGTGTTCGCCAAGCAGGAGAACATCAAGTCCTACATGTGCGAGCTGCTGGCGAAGATGAAGGGCGGCGCCGCCGGCAAGGCGGCCGCCGCCAGCGGCGCGCAGGCCAAGAACAATCTCGCCGCGGGCAAGAAGGACGCCTACATCTTCTCGATGGAGATCGCCCGCGAGGCCAAGGCCAATGCCGTCGCGCTCAACGCCCGCCACAAGGGGCGGCCGTACACGCTGAGCGGAAAGATCGACTACATCCAGGAGGATGGCGAGGACTACAACGTTTCCTTCTACATCCCCGAGATGCGCGACCGTCCGCTCGGCCCGCTGCCCGGCCAGGCGAACTTCCGCGTCGGCGTGGCCTGCCTGTTCCGCCCGAACCAGCTCGCGACCGTGCTGACGCTGCGCGAAAAGCAGAGCGTGACCTTCGCCGGCACCTTCTACCGCTACGACGATTTCAAGAAGATGGTGTGGCTGGAGAACTGCAAACAGGTGCGTTGAGCGGCTTGCGTGCGTCCTACAGTTTGCGGATCTCGACCCAGTCCACGTCGACGTAGTAGCTGGTGTTCTTGCGCCGCTGCGTGACCGGCTGCAGGCTGGCGGCGTAGGCGTCGGTCCAGCCGGAGGCGGGCGCCCAGAGATTGATCCGGAAGGGGGTGGCGAGGTCCGGCTGCGCCTGCGTGGAGCTGGCGATCAGCACGCCATCCACCAGCCATTCGGTGCGCGTGGGCAGCCAGCGCACCGTGTAGGTGTGGAAGGCATTCACGTCCAGGCCATTCACCTTCACCGTCTGCGACTTGTGATGGATGCCGTCGTCGTAGGTCGGATTCGCTTCGTCCCAGTCGTTCCAGGTGCTCAGCAGCAGGGGCGCACCGCCGCTGCTGAGGTTCACCTGCTTGCTGAGGATCTCGATGTCGATCTCGTCCGACACGCCGCCATTCGCCTGATAGGTGAACATCGCCGCGACCAGGCCGTCCGGCAGCTGGTTCAGGCGCATGCGGGCCTCGAACTCGATGCCGTTGCCGCGGGCGTAGCTCGCTCTCGTGAACATTTCCGTGCCGACGAACTGGTAGGTGTCGAAGCGCAACTGCGCCAGTCCGCCCGAAACCACCGGCGCATTGCCCAGGTTCGTGCGGCCCAGCGTCCAGTTGGCGACATCCCAGCGCTTGCGATCGAGCCGCACGCCATTGAAGTCGTCGCGCAGCAAGACGGTGCCGGCGGCCTGGGTCGTCATAGCGCTTGCGCAGAGCGCAAAGGCCAATGCGATACGAGACTTTGCGTTCTTCATGCGCGGCTCCGGCTGGGTCGGGTTTCGATGCAGGTTAGGTTGGACGCGAACGGCCGGCAATGGCGGGCCGTGCCGGGGCTCAGTTCGCCGGCGGCGGCGGCGCCGGCAGGCCGAGCACGTCCAGCCCCTGTTCGAAAGCCACATCCACCGGGATCTTCGCTTCGTCCAGGCGTTTGAGGTCGGCGGCGAGCTGGGTCGGAATCACGCCCATGCTGTCGGTCATCTGCTTGGCGGTGGCGTAGTCGCCGTCGCCCTGCACGGTGAGCAGCTTCTCGCTCAGCGAGTTCATGGCTGCCTGCATCTTGTCGAACTCGACCCGATAGCGGCCGGTGGCCGGGTCGCGGCTGAACGCGCCCTGCTGCTCGAAGAAATTGAAGCGCAGCATGTTCGCCTTGGCGTGGGCGTCGCCGGCGCCGAAGCGTACCGAACGCATGATGCCGGCGAGGAAGGTGACATAGCTGTCCATCAGCTTGGCTTTGTCGAGCTCGCCCTTCTCGGCGAGCTTCGTGATCAGGTACAGGCCGAGGATGTCCGCCTTGCCTTCTTCGAAACTGGAGGCGTACTCCTTCAGCGCGTCGCTGACCGTGCCCTTGCCGTCGAGCGTGTTCTTGATGCCGAGGCCGTGCGCGACCTCATGGAACATCGTGTCCTCGAAGAAGGCGTCGAAGGTGACGTGCTGCAGCTGGTCTTCGGCGATCAGCACCTTGGCTATCGGCAGCAGGATGTTGTCGAACTTCGCGTGGATCACGTTCTCGAGCTGCAGGCGGCGCGTGCCCTTCTTCAGCTGCACGACTTCGTCGTTCGGCAGGTTGATGGCGATGGTCTTGGCGCCGACGTTGGCGTTGCCGCCGTAATAGACCGCCGCGTAGGCGTTGAGGTCGGCCGAGGTGCCGGGTTTTTCCGCCTTGTACTTGTCCGGCACCGGCAGGCCGCGTTGCAGTTCCGGCAGGAAGGTGGCGAAGCGCGCAAGCTTCTCGCTCCATTCGCGATCCTTGATCAGCACCAGGCCTTCGTAGCTGGCCTTGTAGCCGAAGATCTGGTCCTCGTAGGTTTCGATCGGGCCGATGACGATGTCCACCGGATTGCTCTTCATGTCCATCCAGGCCAGGTCGCTGGGCTGGAAGTCGTCGGACAGCAGCGCATCGGCGCGCATGCGCAGATAATCGCCGAACGCCTTGTCCTTGCTCAGCGGCGCGGCCTGGCGCAACAGGGCGGCGGCGCGCTCGAGATCGGCTTTGTACGCCTCATGGAAGGGAACCGCGATCAGCTTGCCGGCCTCGTCGCGGCGCAGCAGCGTGTACCAGCTCGTCTTGTCCTTCAGGTCGGCTGCGTCGAATTCTTCCTTCGTCATGTCGGCCGGGTAGAACTGCGCGCCCGGCGGGCGCGAGCCGACGCCATCGACGAAAGGCGTGTCGCCGTTCAGTCGGTCCCAGGGACCGAAGTTCATCTCGGCGAGGCGGCGCGTGTCCGGATCGGCGATCTTGCCGAGCAGGGCGGCCTTGTCGCCCCAGCTCTGCTGCCAGTAGATGTCGTTCATCACTTCGCTGGCCTGCACCAGCAGCGCGATCATCTGCCGTTCCTGCGCGTCGAATGCCGACAGGTCCGCCTTCAGCGGTACGGTGACGTAGTCGCGCAGGTGCGTTGTCGCGTACGACTCCGCTGGCGCCGGCGCGATCTTCGCCGCAGCGGTCGGCGCATCGGCCTTCTTGCAGGCGCCCAGGCTCAGGAGCAGGACGGGAATCAGCAGGGCGAGGGGATGAAGGCGCATGGCGGGCTCCGGCAGGGGGAGGCCGATGTTAGCGCGGCGGGCCTGCGGGCCGGGAGTTACAATAGTCTCATGTCTGCATCGACCTCCCTGGCCGACCATTTCCTGATCGCGATGCCGGCGCTGGCGGATCCGAACTTCGCCCGCGGCGTCACCCTGATCTGCCAGCACGACCAGGGCGGCGCGATGGGGCTGACCATCAACCGCCCGTCCGACTTCACCTTCGGCGATGTCTTCGAGCAGATGGATCTGGTCACCGACGTGCAAGGGCTCGCCGGGCGTCCGGTGCTGCTCGGCGGTCCGGTACAGCCCGACCGCGGCTTCGTCCTGCATGACGATCCGCGCGAATGGGGCTCCACCCTGCGTTTCGGCCACGGCCTGGCGGTCAGTACTTCGCGCGACATCCTCGAAGCGCTCGCGCGCGGCGACGGCCCGGCCCGATGCCTTCTGGCCCTGGGCTACGCGGGCTGGACCGCGGGCCAACTCGAACAGGAACTCGGCGAGAACGCCTGGCTGACGGTGCCGGCGAGCCAGGCCATCATTTTCGACACGCCGCTGGAATCGCGCTGGTCGGCTGCGGCGCGTTCGCTCGGCGTCGATCTGAGCCTGCTGTCGGACGGCGCCGGACACGCATGATGCAGGCATCGACCTTGCTGGCCTTCGATGTCGGTGCGCGTCGCATCGGCGTGGCGGTCGGCAACACCATTTCGATGAGCGCGCGCGAAGTCGGCGTGCTCGACGTGTTCGATGCCGGTCCCGACTGGCCGGCGCTGGATCGCTGGATGCGCGAATGGCGACCCGACGGTCTGGTGGTCGGCGATCCCGCCACGCTCGACGGCGGCGACCAGCCGATCCGGCAGCGCGCCCGCGGCTTCGCGCGCGAACTGCGCAAGCGCTATGGCCTGCCGGTGGAACAGGTCGACGAGCGAACCAGCTCGATCGAGGCGGCGCAGCGTTTCGCCGCCGGTCGCGCCGCCGGTGCGCGCAAGCGCCACCAGGCCGCATCGCTCGATGCGCTCGCCGCCGTGATCATCCTCGAGCGCTGGCTCGGCGAACCGAATGCCCGCATCGCCCTTCCTACGGACTGAACCCGCATGAGTTTTTCGCAACTGCATCCCGATGGTCGCCTGCGCCACCTGCTCTCGCTGGACGGACTGGACGCGGCGACGCTGACCGGACTGCTGGATGCGGCCGAAGCGCTCAGGCCGCAGGCGCTCGCAGGCCTGTCGCAGCGCGATGCCCTGGCCGGTCGCACCGTGTGCACCTTGTTCTTCGAGCCGAGCACGCGCACGCGCAGTTCGTTCCAGCTGGCGGCGAAGCGGCTCGGCGCGGATACGCTGAACTTCAATGTCGCCACGTCTTCGTCCAGCAAGGGCGAGACGGCGATGGACACCATGCGCAACCTCGAGGCGATGGGCGTGGATTGTTTCGTCGTGCGCCATGCCGAGAACGGCGCGGTCGCGTCGCTCGCGGCCGGCGCCCGCCCGCACACTCGCTTCATCAACGCCGGCGACGGTCGCAGCAATCATCCGACCCAGGGCCTGCTCGACATGCTGACGCTGCGCCAGCGCAAGGGCGCGGATTTTTCGCGACTGAAGGTGCTGATCGCCGGCGACGTGAAGCACTCGCGCGTCGCGCGTTCGGACCTGCATGCGCTGCGCGCTCTGGGCGCCGGCGAGATCCGCGTCTGCGGTCCGGCCAGCCTGCTGCCGGAAGACGATACCTTGCGTGGTTGCGTGGCGACGCAGGATTTCGACGCCGCCCTCGACGGCGTCGACGCGGTGATGATGCTGCGCCTGCAACGCGAGCGCATGGAAGAAGGGCTGGTGCCCTCGCTCGAACAATATTTCCGCGACTACGGCCTGACGCCGGAACGCCTGCGCCGCGCGAAACCCGATGCCATCGTGATGCATCCTGGCCCGATGAACCGCGGCGTGGAAATCAGCGACGCCGTCGCCGATGGGCCGCAGTCGGTCATTCTCGATCAGGTGAGCAATGGCGTGGCCGTGCGCATGGCGGTGATGCGGGCCCTGCTCGCGGACTGAGGCCGCTCACTCGGTTTCGACGCCGCCGTTCTGGAAATCCCAGGTACGGGTGATGTGCAGTTCGTCGATGGCTTCGCCGGTTTTCGGCAAAGGCGCGAAAGGTTCGGACAATCGCACGATGCGTTGCGCCGCCTCGTCGAGCAGGCGCTGGCCGCTGGGCGTATTGAGCAGGATGTCGGCGACGCTGCCGTCCGGCCGCACGACCACCGTCATCACCAGCCGGCCGCCGAGGTTGCGCCGACGCGCTTCGTCGGGATAGTTCAGGTTGCCGACGCGTTCGACCTTTTCCACCCAGGCGCGCATATAGGCCGCGTATTCGTATTGCTGGGTGCTGGCGGAAATGAACTTGCGCTTCGGCCGCTTGGCGTAGGCGGCCTGCATGCGGTCGCGTTCGGCCGTCAATCGCGCCATCTTCAGGCTCTGCTGCATCAGCTCGCGGCCGAGCGGCAGCGGGGTCTCGCTGGTTTTGGGCTGTTCTTCAGGACGCGGCGCCAGGCGGTCGCTGGCGCCCACCGTGGTCAGCAGGCGCTGGGTCGGGTCGGGCGCGGGCGCGGGGGCCTGGGCCGTGACCGGTTGCGGCGCGATGCCCGGATCGGGCTTGGGCACCATCGCACTCTGCGCATCGCGCGGGCGTTGCGCCTTGTCGCTCTCGCCGCCGCCCTGGTTGTTGGCCTGGGCGACGAAATCGGCCTGCTTCGGCGGATCCTGGGTCGAGGTCTGGGTCAGGATCACATCCAGGGTCGGTACCACCGGCGCGGCGTCGTCGCGGGCGAAACCCACGCCCAGGATCACGACGCCGAAACAGACCAGGGACAGGGTCATCGTGGCCGACAGGCGCTCGCGCGGCCCGATCACGGGGCCGGGACCGAGGGAAGTGGGGGGCGAAGGGGCGCTTTCGGGGGAAGCGGGCGAGTTCACTGCTGGCGTCGGGCCTCGATGGCGTCGAAGAGCTGGCCGGCAATATTGAGTCCGAATTGGTGGTCCAGTTCCCGGATGCAGGTCGGGCTGGTCACGTTGACCTCGGTCAGGTAGTCCCCGATGACGTCCAGGCCGACGAAGATCATGCCGCGCCGGCGCAGTTCGGGCCCGACCTGCGCCGCGATCCAGCGATCGCGGTCGGAAAGCGGGCGGCCTTCGCCCCTGCCACCGGCGGCCAGATTGCCCCGGAACTCCTCGCCCTGCGGGATCCGGGCCAGGCAGTAGGGCACGGGTTCGCCCTCGATCAGCAGGATGCGTTTGTCGCCGGCGCTGATCTCCGGGAGATAGCGCTGCGCCATCACGAGTTGGCGCCCGTCCCCGCGCAGGGTCTCTAGGATCACGTTCAGGTTCTGATCGCCCTGCCGGACCTGGAAGATCGAGCGCCCGCCCATGCCGTCCAGCGGCTTGAGCACGCAGTGGCCGTGCTCGGCCACGAAGGCGCGCAATGCCGCGCTGTCGCGGCTGACCAACGTCGGCGGGATGCACTGCGGGAAGAGCAGGGCCGCCAGCTTTTCGTTCAGATCGCGCAGGCCCCGGGGGTCGTTGACCACCAGCACGCCCGCGTCCTGCGCCAGGCTCAGGACATGGGTGTCGTGCAGGTAGGCCGCGTCGACCGGCGGGTCGGTACGCATCAGGATCACGTCGACGTCGGCCAGGGGCAGGGTCCGGGGCTCGCCGAGCCGATACCAGCCGGCCGGATCGTCGGCGACCTGCAGCGCGGCCAGGCGGGCCACGGGCCGACTGCCCTGCACCCCGAGTCCGCCGGGCAGAACGTAGTCGAGCCGGTGCCCTCGCCGCTGCGCTTCGAGCAACATGGCGAAACTGCTGTCCTTGGCGATCTTGATGGCGCCGATCGGGTCCATCACCACGGCGACGTGCAGCGACATTCGTACATCCGGTTGGGCGCGAATGTGCCTAAGACTAGCAGGGCCGCCGGTCCGCCGTGCAGGGTGTCACGGATTTCCCCATGCGCCCCGTTTTTGCTTGACACATTTGCCCGCCGCTGGGATATAAGCTACGTGGCTGGGCGCCAACGGATGGCGCGCCGTCTGGCCAAGTTACCGGGGGAGCGATGGAAGAAAGCAATCTCAACGGCTTGCGGGTCATGGTCATCGACGACTCGAAGACCATTCGCCGTACCGCCGAAACCCTCCTGAAGAAGGAAGGCTGCGACGTCGTCACCGCGACCGACGGTTTCGAGGCGTTGGCGAAGATCGCCGACCACCAGCCGCAGATCATCTTCGTGGACATCATGATGCCGCGCCTGGACGGCTACCAGACCTGCGCGCTGATCAAGAACAACCAGATGTTCAAGGCCACGCCGGTGATCATGCTGTCGTCGAAGGACGGGCTGTTCGACAAGGCGCGCGGCCGCATCGTCGGCTCGGAGCAGTACCTGACCAAGCCTTTCACCCGCGACGAGTTGCTGGTCGCGATCCGCAAGTTTGTACCGGCCGGTTGAGGACGCCATGAGCAAGTCGGCCAGCCAGCGGATCTCCTCCTTCGACACCCTGATCGATTACGAGCAGCGCTCGCTGGCCCACGTGGCCGGCAGCCCGGAAATGATCGAGGCGCCCGGCCATTGGCGTGGCGTCGGTTTCCGTCTCGGCCAGCGCCGGCTCGTGTCCTCGTTCGACGAGGTCGTCGAGATCCTGCCCTTGCCGCAGGTCACGCCGGTGCCGGGCGCGCAGCCCTGGATGCTGGGCGTGGCCAACGTGCGCGGCAACCTGTTGCCGGTCGTCGATCTCAAGCAGTTCCTCGAAGGCGAGCGCACGGTCGTGCACGAAGGCCAGCGCGTGCTGGTGGTGCGTCAGTCCGGCGGCAACGTCGCGGTCATCATCGACGAGCTGTTCGGCCAGCGCACGTTCAACGATTCGCACCGGGCCGAACTGTCCGGCGACATCGACGGCCGTTACGGCCACTTCGTCAGCCAGATGTATCGTCTGGCCGACGTCAACTGGAGTGTGTTCAGCATGTCCACGCTGACCCGCACTCCGGAGTTCCGACAGGCAACAGCGTGACGGCAGTCCAAGAAGCATTCTCATATCAGGGGTGAGGTTTCAACATGAGCACGACGTCCAGCGGGATCACCGGCAAAGTCAGCCAATTCGGCATCAGGGCATGGACCATCATCCTGATCCTGTCGGCCTTGGTGTTCGCGGCAAACTTCGGTTACGCGACCTACCTGTCCGGGCAGGAAAACAATGCCCGCGGTCTCGCGGCGGAAATGCAGGTGCTCTCGCAGCAGCTGGCGAAATACGCCAAGGAAGCGGTCGAAGGAAACGCCGACTCGTTCGGTGAATTCACCGCGACCAAGACGCGCATCGACGCCATCGTCAACGCCCTGCGCCGCGGCAGCGTGACCGAAGGCGTGCCGAGCTACGAAAGCGGTACGCAGGCGGTGATGCAGCCGGGTGTGAAGACGGCGCTGGGCAAGGTGACGACGACCTGGGGCAAGATGTCGCAGGACGCTGACCGCATCAGCAAGAGCCAGGAACAGATCCTCAACCTGACCGATACCGCCAGCACCTTCACCGGCAACATCCCGAAGATCTCCGCCCGCCTCGACGAAGTCGTGCGAGCCATGTCGGACAGCGGCGCCGCCGCTTCGCAGATCAACTTCGCCAACCGCCAGATCGTGCTCGCCGACCGTATGTCGCGTCGCGTGACGGAAATCCTGGCCGGCGGCGACCGCGCCGTGACGGCGGCCGACGCGCTCCAGCGCGACGCCGCGGTGTTCAGCCAGGTGCTCACCGGCCTGAAGCAGGGCAATCCCGACCTCGGCGTGACCAAGGTCAGCAGCGCGGCGGCCCTGAACGCCGTCGGCGAGGTCGAGAAGCTGTACGCCGAGCTGCAGAAGAACATGGACAACATCCTGCAGGCGTCCACCGACCTGTTCGAAGTGCAGCAGGCCGCCAGCACCATCTCCGGCGATTCGAACGTCCTGCTCGAAGACAGCCAGGCCCTGTTCTCCAGCTTCGGTTCCAGCCTCAAGCGCGTATTCCCCAACAACCTCTGGGCGATCGGCTCCGGCATCCTCGCCATCCTCGCCATCGCCGGCCTGCTCTGGACGATCAACCGCGACCAGCGCAAGCGTCTTGCCAGCACGCAGGAACTGAACCAGCGCAACCAGGAAGCCATTCTGCGACTGCTGGACGAAATGGGATCGCTCGCCGAAGGCGACCTGACCGTGAAGGCGACCGTGACCGAGGACATCACCGGCGCGATCGCGGACTCGATCAACT
>CAYWHO010000052.1:9034-11529 GCA_964458195.1 uncultured Arenimonas sp. | reverse complement strand
CGCCAGTTCCTCGAGTTCGAAGCCGGCTTCGACGAACAAGCATTCCAGCGACTGCGCGGACGCGATCAGATGCGTGTGGTGGTGAAGGCCATAGGCCTCCGCCAGCGCGCGGGCCGAGGCAGCATCGATGCCGATCGCGGCGCCCTGCGTTTCCGCCAACTTTTCGGCGGCGCTGGCCAGGCGCTCGGTGTCTTCGGCGGGGAAGCGCGTGATCTCCTCTTTCTCGCCCGGCCGCACCCGCTGCGCCGTGATGACGCAGCCGCCGGGCTTGAGCAATTCGTGCCAACGGGCAACGAGCCGTCGCCGGTCGGCGGCGGAGAAGAAGGTCAGGAAAGAATGCGTGCAAATCAGGTCGAATCGCCTGGACGTCGCGAAGTCGAGGATGTCGGCCTGCACGACATCGATCGCGAATCCGAAACGCTTCGCGTGCAGCAGGCTGTGTTCGAGCGGCGTACGGCAGCGATCCAGGACGGTGATGCGAACATCGCGGCGACCGGCGAGGCAACTGCCCACGCGCGCCAGCATGCCGGCGTCCGCCGCGCCGGACACCAGGACCGAGCGCGCGCCGCCATCCATCTCCGCGGCAATCGCGCGCAGGAAGAAGTCGTCGTCCGATCCCGGGCTGTTGACCGCACCCAGCGCGCGCAACACCGGCCAGCTGGCGTGATACCAGCGACAACCCGCCTCGCCCGTACCGCAATGACGCTCGGCGAGATCGAGCGCAACGCGAGCCGCCGCGGCCAGATCCTCGACCAGTGTCGGCAGCGTTCCGACCTCGGGCTGCACAGCGCACCCGCTGACCATCGTGTCCTGCCCCGATCCGTTCTTGCCGACAGGATGGACGAAAGCCGCGGCCTTGGAAACCGGATGCCGCGCCCGCGATGGCCGGACATCTCCGTTGCAAGCAGTGTGGCTTCCGCCCGGGCGATCAGTCGGCGATGCGGCAGATTGCGACGAGGAACTTGCCGCCAGGCTCGCGGGGGATATGTTCCATCGTTTCGTAGTTAATGCCGATACCCTGCCCGAACTCCGCTTCGAACTTGGCCTGGATGCGCGCCTTGAAGGGCGCCAGGCCCGCCCCTGGCCTGGGCACGCAGCGGACGGTGAATCGGTCGAAGGCGTCCTGCACCACCTGGTACTGGCCGATCTCCGGCGAATCGCGGAAGGTCGGCGAGAAGAAGGTGAAGATGATCCGGCGACCTTCGCGTGTGCGGAACACGCCCTGCACCTTGCCGACGATGTTGGTGATGGCCGGCAGGGGAATGCGGCCGCAATCGCAACGCACGGGCGCCGCCAGGTCGCCCTGGGCATAACGGATCAGGGTCGACCAGCGGTTGTGGAAATCGGTGATCACCACGCGCCCCAGTTCGCCCGGCCGGCACGGTTTCCCGTCTTCATCCAAGATCTCCACCCCGAGCTTGTCCGCCATCACATGGTAGTTGTCGGGGCGATGCGGACAGCGCGCGGCGATGAGCCCGGCCTCGACCGAGCTGTAGGTGACGTTGGCGTAGGCATTCGGGAACGCCGCGCGGATCAGCCGGTCGTGTTCGGGCTCGAAAACCTCGGACAAGCAGGTCACGCGACGAACGAAGGAAAAATCGAGGCCGTGTTCGATGATGTGACGGCAGAGCAGTTCGAGATTGGTGGGATAGGTGACGACCGAACTGGTGCCGTCGGCGGCATGCCGCTGGCGGATGAACTCCACCTGCTCCTCGACCGGCCGGCTCACGTCGAACGTCCGCTCGCCCGGCGCATGCACCTGAGTCGAGACGATGCGCAGCACCGGCAAGGGTTCGCCGATCCAGCCGACCATCCTCGCCGCATCGACCTTCTCGAGCTGCGCTCGCTCCGGAGACCAGGACACGCGTACCGGCGTCGAGGTCGAACCCGCCGTGCGTTCGGTCTCCGGATGGCCGTTGAGCAGCAGCTCGTTGTCGTCGCGCACCGTCGCCCGCGTCAGCACCGGGAACAACTGCGACGGATCCCGCACGTGCTTGCGGTAGAAAGGGTGTTCGGCCCACGCCCAGCGCGCGATGGTTTCGTAATGCTCGCGCGCGAACGGGCGATCGAGGTACCACTCGGGAATGGCGATTTGAAGAGTCATCGGTCGCGCCGTGATGTGCGTGCATCATCGGTGGCGATCACGACCAGGGCAAGAAGAACGCGGCGCCACAAAGAAGAAACCCGCCACGAGGGCGGGTTTCCTGCAGCTGCCGGTTCCGAACGAGCGACCGGCTTTGATTTGGCAGCCCCGGATGGATTCGAACCACCGAATGCCTGAGTCAGAGTCAGGTGCCTTACCGCTTGGCGACGGGGCTGTATTTCTTCGATTAGCGCTTCGAGAACTGGGTGGCGCGGCGGGCTTTGTGCAGGCCGACCTTCTTGCGCTCGACTTCGCGGGCATCGCGGGTCATGAAACCGGCCTTGCGCAGCTCGGACTTCAGCGACTCGTTGTACTCGACCAGGCTGCGGGCGATGCCGAGGCGGATGGCGCC